>JAICUS010000626.1 GCA_025935735.1 Solirubrobacteraceae bacterium
GCGCCGACGACGTCATAGCCGCGCGCGAGCATCGGCGCGGCGCTCGCGCCGGTGCCGCAGCCGACGTCGAGCAGGCGGCGGCCGCCGAGCCCGGCGCGCCCGGCGAGCGCTTCCAGCTGCGCGGCCCAGGCGGCGTGGTCGTGGTGCGCGGTCAAGCGGTCGTAGAGCGGGGCGAGCATGTCGAAGGCCGTCCGCGCCGAGTCGGTGCCGGACGTGGCGGTCACGCCGCCTCCCGGGCCAGCCGGCGCGACAGCTCCTCGCCGGCCGCGGCGAGCGCGCCGGAGCGCTCGAGGAGCGCGTCGAGGGGAGCCGCCGCGGACGACAGCGCGAGCGCCGCCACGACGTCGCCGGCCCCGTCGCGCACGGGCACCGCGACCGCACGTCCGCCGGCGCGGAACTCGCCGTCCTCGAGCGCGTAGCCGCGCTCGCGCGCCACGCCGAGGTCCGCACGCAGCGCGCCGGGGTCGACCAGCGTGCGGTCGGTCACGGCGGGCAGCGGCGCGGCGGCCAGCACGACCTCGCGCCACGGGTCGCGGAAGGCGAGCAGCAGCTTGCCGGCGGCGATCGCGTGCGCGGGCGCCAGGTCGCGCAGCGCCGGCTCGCCGCCCGGGCGGCCGGTGGCCCGCACGAGCCGCAGCGCCGAGCGGTAGCTCGGGACGGCCAGGTGCACCGCCTCGCCGGTGCGCGCGTGCAGGTCGGCCGCCAGCTCGTGGGCGAGGCGGACGAGCGGCGCGCGCTGGGCCAGCTGCGCGGCGAGCGCGACGATCCGCATCGTCGGCGTGTAGGTGGGGCGCGGCCCGTCGCGGCGGATCAGCCAGCCGTCGTGGACCATCCGGTTGAGCAGCCGGCGCGCGGTGCGCGGGTGCACCTGCAGCTCGTCGGCCACCCGCGTGGCGGTGGACGGGCCGAAGGCCAGCACCTCGAGCGCCTGCATCGAGCGGCTGGCGAAGAACGCCTCGGTCGCGCTCACCGCGGCTCCTCGAGCGGCGCCGCCACCCGCGCCGCGTACTCGGAGAGGTAGCGCTCGACGGTCAGCAGGTGGTCGCGCATGGCCATCCGCGCCGCCTCGGGCTCGCCGTCGGCGATCGCCGCGAGGATGCGCCGGTGCTCGGGCAGGCTGCGCTCCAGCCGGTGCTCGGGCCGCGCGAGCGGGCGGCGGGCGGCGGCGAGCGCGCGGTGCACGGGCTCGGTCATCCGGCCGAGCGCGCGGTTGCCCGTGGCCCGGATGACCGCGCGGTGGAAGGCCACGTCGGCGTCGTGGAAGCGGTCCTCGGCCGACGGGCCGGCGCCGGTCTCGGCGGCGGCGGCGGTCATCCGCTCGAGCGCCTCCGACAGCGCGATCAGGTGCGTGCGGGTGGCGCGCTGCGCGGCCAGCCCGGCAGCCTCGATCTCCAGCAGCCGGCGGCACTCCAGGTAGTCGCCCAGCAGCTGCGCGCCGTTCTCGCCGGCCAGCACGGCGGCGATCACGTCGGGGTTGAACATGTCCCAGTCGGCCGCGGGGCGCACCGTCGCCCCGCTGCCGTGCTTGACCGTCACCAGGCCGCGCTCTTCGAGGCTGCGCAGCCCTTCGCGGGCGACGCCGCGGCTGACGCCGAAGCGCTCGGCCAGCTCGATCTCCCGCGGCAGCCGCGAGCCCTCGGGCAGGCGCCCGCCGACGATGTCGGCCACGAGCACCTGCAGCAGGGTCCGGTGCAAGCGAGACATAGGGTGATTGGATCACTGGACGCGGATGGCTGCCAGCCGAGGATCTGTCCGGCGGATCGCGCCGACATGCGGGACGATCGGTTGTCCGCCACCGGCCGCGCGGACTGATCCGTGCCGTTGACGGCGCGAGACAACCAATGATCCAATCACTTCGTGTCCGCTGCCAGCGATGCCCCCGTGCGGCTCGGTGTGGTCGGCGCCGGCCTGATCGCGCAGCTCGCGCACCTGCCGGCGCTGCGCGAGCTCGGCGACCGCTTCGCCGTCCGCGCCCTCGCCGAGCCGAGCGCCCGCGTGCGCGAGACCGTCGCGCGGCGGCACGGCATCCCGGCCGCCTACGCCGGTCACGCCGAGCTGCTGGAGCGCGAGTCGCTGGACGCGCTGCTGGTCTGCTCGCCCAACGGCACGCACGCGCGGGTGACGCTCGACGCGCTCGCGGCCGGCCTGCACGTGCTGGTCGAGAAGCCGCTGTGCCTGGACCCGGCGGACGGCGAGCGGATCGTCGCCCGCGCCCGGACCGCCGGCCGGGTGGTGCAGGTCGGCTACATGAAGCGCTTCGACCCAGCCTTCGAGCGGCTGCTCGAGCACCGGCCGCACGCGGACGCGCTGCGCCTGGTCGCGAGCGCGACGGTCGACCCCGGGATCGGCGAGCGCCTCGCGCCGCCCGGCCTCGCCCGCGCCGGCGACGTGCCGGAGGGCGACACCGCCGCCCAGGTGGCCGCGGCCCTGGGCAGCGACGACCCGCGCCATGTCGCGCCGTTCTCCGACGCCTGCCTCGGCGCGCTGGTGCACGACGTGAACCTCGTGCTCGGCGCCTACCCGGGGCCGTGGCGGCTGGTCGACGCCGCGGCGGACGCCGGCCTGGCCTACGGCGCCTGGCGCGGCGCGGGCGGGGCGCGCTGGACGGCGGGCTGGCTGCGCATCCCGGCGGCGGCCGAGTTCTCCGAGGAGCTGGCGTTCTACGCGTGCGACGGCGTGGCGCGGCTGCGCTTTCCCGCGCCCTACCTCGGCTCCGCGCCGGCCGAGCTGCGCCTCGCCGGCAAGCCGGAGCGCCGCTGGCGCACGCCGGCCAACGGCTACCGGCGCGCGCTCGAGCACTTCCACGCGTGCGTGACCGCCGGCGTGCCGTGCCGCGCGCCGGCCGAGGACGGCGCCCACGACGTGGCGCTGCTCACCGAGCTCTACCGGGCGGCGATGGCGCGATGAGCGGCGCGGTCATCGTCACCGGCTCGGACTCCGGCATCGGCCGGGCGACCGCGGTCGCGCTGGCCCGCGCCGGCCACCCGATCGGCGTCACGTGGCACACCGACGAGGCCGGCGCGGCCGAGACGGCCCGCGCGGTGGCCGCCGCCGGCGCGCGTTGCGAGGTCGCGCGGCTCGACCTGACCGACCGCCCGGACGAGGCGCTCGAAGCGCTCGCCGCGGCGCTGGGCGAGCTGTGGGGCCTCGTGGCGTGCGCCGGCGCCAACCACCGCGCGGGGACGCTCGACGACACGCCGGACGGCTGGCGGCGGGCGCTCGAGGTCAACCTCACCGGTCCGTTCCTCTGTGCACAGGCGGTCGCCCGCCGGCTCGTCGCCGCCGGGCGCGGCGGCC
>JAICUS010000316.1 GCA_025935735.1 Solirubrobacteraceae bacterium
CGGCAAGGGGGCGTTCCTGCAGCGCGCGCTGACGACCCCCTACACGGGCAAGTGCACGTGGGAGGAGGTGTTCGCCGCGACCCGGGCGGTGGGCGCGCGCCACACCGTCTGGGGGTCGGACCTCGGGCAGGTGTTCAACCCACCGGTGGAGGACGGGCTGGCCCTGATGGCCGACCGCTTCCTCGAGGCCGGCTTCAGCGACGAGGAGGTCCGGACCATGGCGGTCGAGAACACGCGGAGGCTCGCGGGTGCCTAAGCGCGTGCAGGTGATCGGCGCGCACTCCGCCGACTTCGTCTGGCGCGCCGGCGGCGCGGTGGCGAAGGCGGTGGCCAACGGCGGGACGGCCGAGGTGATCGCGCTCTCCTATGGCGAGCGCGGCGAGTCCGGCGAGTTGTGGAAACAGGAGGGCCAGACGGTCGAGAACGTCAAGCGGCTCCGCCACGCGGAGGCGGAGAAAGCGGCCGCGCACCTCGGCGCCTCCTTCCGCTGCCTGGACCTGGGCGACTACCCGCTGCAGATCGACTTTGACGCGCTGATGCGGATCGCCGACGCGATCCGCGAGTTCGCCCCCGAGGTGCTGATCACCCACACGGACACCGACCCGTTCAACCCCGACCACCCGGTGGCCCACGCGGCGGTCGACCGCGCGCGCTCGCTGGCCGCCGGCGCGGGCGTGTCGAGCGCGTTCGCCACGATCGCGCCGCCGCAGCTGTTCCTGTTCGAGCCCCACCAGCCCGAGCTGTGCAACTTCACGCCGACCGTCCACGTCGACATCACGGCCGTGTGGGAGAACAAGCTCGCCGCGATGGCCGAGATGAAGGCGCAGAAGTACCTCCAGACCTACTACGCCCAGCGCGGCGAGCAGCGCGGCAACCACGCCCGGCGCGCGTCGGGCGACCAGGACGTCCGCTACGGCGAGTCCTTCCAGCGCGTGCTCCCGCAGGTGGTGGACGAGCTGTGAACGCCGAGCTCGCCCGCCTGGGCGCCGCGACCGTCTATGAGGCGGCGGGCCGCCAGGGCCTCGTGGACGCCGAGCTCAAGCAGATCGTCCCCGGCTCGCGCGCCTGCGGCCCCGCCCGGATCGCCCGCTGCGGCCAGGACGACAACCTGATGGTGCACGCGGTGATGGCCAGGCTGCAGCCGGGAGAGGTGCTCGTGCTCACCATGCCCGAGCCCGCGCCCGTCGCGCTGCTCGGCGACCTCCTCGCCACCCAGGCCCAGGTCCGCCGGGCCGCCGCCGTGCTCGTGGACGCGGCGGTGCGCGACAGCGAGGAGCTCGCGCAGATGGGCCTGCCGGTGTGGGCGCGCTGGATCCGCTCGCGCGGCGCCACCAAGGACATCGCCGGCGAGCTCGACGTCCCGGTGACCGTGGGCGGCGCGCAGATCCGCCCGGGCGACCTGGTCGTGCTCGACGCCGACGGCGTGACCGTGGTCGCGGCCGAAAGGGCCGAGGAGGTGCTCCAGGCGTCGCGCGCCCGCGAGGCCAAGGAGGCCGACAAGCGCGCCAAGCTGCAGGCCGGCGCGCTCTCCTTCCAGCTCGACGGCCTGGACGCCCGTGTCTGACATCGCCCACCTCGGCCCGGTCGAGCTCTACACGCCCAAGGGCGAGGAGAGCCTGCGGTTCTTCGTGGACACGATGGGGATGGAGATCGAGGCGCAGGACGGGCCGGCCACCTACCTGCGCGGCTGGGGCGACTACCAGCGCTGGTCGCTGAAGCTGATCGCCTCCGACACGAGCGGGATGGGCGTGCTGGGCATCCGCGCCTGGAGCCCCGAGGCGCTCGCGCGCCGTGTGGCCATGGTCGAGCAGACCGGGCTGGGGGAGGGCTGGGCGGACGGCGACCTCGGGCGTGGCCCGTCGTACCGCTTCCGCGACCCGGACGGCCACCGGCTCGAGCTCTACTACGAGTGCGACCGCTACGACCCGCCCGAGCACCTGCGCCCGAGCCTGAAGAACGTCCCCGGCCGCTACACCGGCCGCGGCTGCGCGGTCAAGCGCCTCGACCACATCAACGTCCTGGCCGACGACATCCGGGCCAACCGCGAGTTCTGCGTGGACACGCTCGGTTACCGGCTCTACGAGCGCATCCAGCTCGACGACGGCTCGGAGGCCGGCGCCTGGATGAGCGCCACGATCGCCGCCCACGAGCTCATCTACACGCGCGACGCCCACCGCGCGCACGGCCGCCTGCACCACGTGGCGTTCTGGGTCGACACCCGCGAGGAGTGCCTGCGCGCGGCCGACATCTGGCTCGACGCCGGCATCCACATCGAGGCCGCGCCGTCCAAGCACGCCATCGCGCAGGGCTTCTTCCTCTACGGCATCGAGCCGGGCGGCAACCGCGTCGAGGTCACCACCGGCGGACGGTTCGTCTACGACCCGGACGAGCCGGTCGTCGTGTGGACCGAGGCCGAGCGGGCCAAGGGCCAGGCCTGGGGCGTCAAGACCGTCGAGTCCTTCCACACCTACGGCACGCCGCCGGTCGGCTAGCGCTCGCCCCGCAGCAGCGCGGCCATCTCCGGCAGATCGAAGAAGTCAGCGATCTGCACGGCACTGCGCGCGCCCGCGTGCGGGTCGGCGCCGTGATCCAACAGCAGCGCGACCGACTCGGCGCTGCGCCGGAACACGGCGGCCCCGAGCGCGGTCTGCCCGCGGTCGTTGACCCGGTCGGGGTCCGCGCCGTGCGCGAGCAGCATGCGGACGGTGGCGGGATGGTCGTGATAGGCGGCGAGGATGAGCAGCGTGTCGCCGGACCCGCCGCTGAGGTTGACCGGCACGCCGCGCGCCACGGCGTCCGCAAGCTCGCCGCCGCGGCCCTGGCGGGCGAGGTCGAGGACCGACTGCAGGAAGGCCAGCTCGTCGTCTGAGAGCTCGATGGGCACGCCGTCCACAGGATCGTACGACCCCTGACCCGCGCTCCGGTTAGTCCCCCGTGATCTCGGACAGACTCGGGACGAGACGGCAAGCAAGCGACGGTGGAGCGAGCGACGTGGGCGAAGACCGGGAGCACGTGCAGTACGGCGAGGAGCCGCTGGAGCGCGGCGGCGGTGGCGAGACGCACCAGACGGCCGGCGGCGACCGGCCGAGCCTGACCACGCAGCAGGGCGTCGTCGTCGGCGACGACCAGAACACGCTGCGCCTGGGCGAGCGGGGACCGGCGCTGCTGGAGGACTTCCACTTCCGCGAGAAGATCTTCCACTTCGACCACGAGCGCATCCCCGAGCGCGTGGTCCACGCGCGCGGGTACGGCGCGCACGGCTTCTTCGAGACCTACGAGCCGCTGACCGACATCACCCGCGCGGACCTCTTCCAGCGCGCCGGCGAGCGCACGCAGGTGTTCGTCCGCTTCTCCACGGTCGCCGGCAACAAGGGCTCGTTCGACCTGGCCCGCGACGTGCGCGGCTTCGCCACGAAGTTCTACACGCGCGAGGGCAACTGGGACCTGGTCGGCAACAACATGCCGGTGTTCTTCATCCAGGACCCGATCAAGTTCCCCGACATCGTGCACTCGGTCAAGCAGGAGCCTGACCGCGGCTTCCCGCAGGCCCAGAGCGCGCACGACAACTTCTGGGACTTCGTCTCGCTCTCGCCGGAGACGACCCACATGCTGCTGTGGATCATGTCCGACCGCGCCATCCCGCGGTCGTTCCGGTTCATGGAGGGCTTCGGCGTCCACACGTTCCGGCTGGTCAACGCCGACGGCCGGTCGACGTTCGTGAAGTTCCACTGGAAGCCGAAGCTCGGCATGCAGTCCGTCGTGTGGAACGAGGCGGTCAAGATCAACGGCGCCGATCCCGACTTCCACCGCCGCGACCTGTGGGACGCCATCACCGAGGGCGACTTCCCGGAGTGGGAGCTGGGGCTGCAGCTGTTCGACGACGCGTTCGCGGACTCGTTCGACTTCGACGTCCTGGACCCGACCAAGATCATCCCCGAGGAGCTGCTGCCGATCCGGCGGGTCGGCCGGCTCGTGCTCGACCGCGTGGTCGACAACTTCTTCGCCGAGACCGAGCAGGTGGCGTTCTGCACGCAGAACGTCGTGCCCGGCATCGACTTCACCAACGACCCGCTGCTCCAGGGCCGCAACTTCTCCTACCTGGACACCCAGCTCAAGCGCCTGGGCAGCCCGAACTTCACCCACATTCCGGTCAACGCGCCCAAGCAGGCCGAGGTGAGCAACTTCCAGCAGGACGGCCACATGACGATGCGCAACCCGCGCGGGCGCATCAACTATGAGCCGAACTCGTGGGGCGGCCCGCGCGAGGACCGGGCCCGCGGCTTCGTCACCTACGCCGAGGAGAACGGCGGCACCAAGCGGCGGCTGCGCGCGGACAGCTTCGCCGACCACTACAGCCAGGCCCGCCAGTTCTACGTCAGCCAGACCGACGTCGAGCGGCGCCACATCGCCGAGGCGTTCACGTTCGAGCTCAGCAAGTGCGAGAAGGCGGCGATCCGCGCCCGGATGGTGGCCGGCCTGCGCAACGTCCACCCCGGCCTCGCCGAGGCGGTGGCCGACGGGCTGGGGCTCGCCGAGCTGCCCGACCCGCTGCCGCCGGCCCGCGCGCCGCGCGAGGACCTGCCGGAGTCGCCGGCGCTGTCGATCCTGGCCAACGGCCCCGATGCCTTCGCCGGCCGCAAGCTCGGCGTGCTCCTCACCGACGGCGCCGACGCGGCGCTGCTGGGGCAGCTGCGCGAGGCCGCCGCGAGCCGGCAGGTGACCCTCGAGCTGGTCGCGCCCAAGGTGGGCGGCGTGACCGCGAGCGACGGCAGCCTGGTGGAGGCCGACCAGAAGCTCGACGGCGCGCCGTCGGTGCTCTACGACGCGGTGGTGATCCTCGCGGACGACAACGGCGCCGCCCGGCTGGCCGACCTGCCGCCGGCCCGCGACTTCGTCAGCGACGCGTTCGCCCACGCCAAGTTCATCGGGCACACCGAGGCGGCGACGGCGCTGTTCGACGCGGTCGGGCTGGACGGGAAGGCCGACGGCGGCTTCGTCGCGCTCAACGGCGGGGCGTCGGCCACGGACCTGTTGGATGCCTGCGCGAGCCTGCGCTTCTGGGACAGGGAGGCCGCGCTGCGCTGAGCGCGCGGCGGGCGCAAGACGCCGGCGTGTTCGTTGACTGGCACGCCGGCGGCCGGCCGGCCGGCTGCGGGGCAGGGCTTCCCGTGACCTCCTCGTGCCGCCGAGCACGAGGGCAAGCCCTTCAAGCAGGAGGACAGCGGCATGCTGACCCTGACACCGGCCGCGGCCCGCGCCGTGCAGACGCTCGTGTCCCTCAGGAAGCTCGACGACGAGACCGGCGGCCTGCGCATCGCCCGGGCCGAGGCCCCCGAGGCCGGCTCGAGCCTCGCGCTCGCCGTCGTCGGCCGGCCCGAGCCGGCGGACGCCGAGATCGAGTCCCGCGGCGCCCACGTGTTCGTCGCGCCGGCGCTCGGCGAGGTCCTCGACGACAAGGTCCTCGACGCGAGCTTCGGCGGCGGGAGCGTCCGCTTCGCGCTGCTCGCGCCCTGACCGCGCGCCTCAGCTCGCGGCCGCGCGGCGGATCAGCCACTCCGACCGGGTCACCCGGACGATCTCGCCGCCGGCCTCGAGCTTGGCCAGGTTGAGGGAGACCGTCGGCCGCCGCAGGCCGGTGAGCTGGGAGATCACCTGGTGCGTCAGCGAGAGCTCGATGCGCACGCCGTCGGGCGTCATCCGGCCCCAGCGGTCGGCGAGGTGCCAGAACAGCGTGCGCAGCCGCACGTCGGCGCGGCGCGCCTGGGTGGCCGCGAGCAGCACGCTCTGGGTGCGGCTGCGAACGAGGCTGCGGTGCATGAGCTCGGCGACGACCGTCGGCCAGCGGCAGGCCCGCCGGGCGAACGCGGCGTCCAGCAGCGCGACCCGCGACGGCTCGACCACCCGCCAGCTCGCCCGCGTGTCCAGCGACGCGTCGCCGCCGTCCTCGTCCCACGGCCGCAGCAGGTCGCCCGGGCCCAGGAGCTCGCAGCAGCGCAGCCCGTCGATCTCGACGCGGCGGATCAGCAGCCCGCCCACGATCAGCATCCCGAACCAGCCGTCGAAGCCGCGCCCGTGCTCCCCGGGATCCCAGGTGCCGGTCGCCAGGTGCACGAGCGGCGCCACCAGGTGCAGCGCCGCCGTGTCGGCGTAGTCGTCGTCGAGCGGCGCGATGAGGTCGCGGTCGACCTCGGCGAGGCGCACGGAGAACGTGGAGGGGCTGTCGAGCACGTCGAGTCGCGGCGGGGCATGCCCGGGCACCCGCTCAGGCGCCCTGGATTGCGCGGTCAGAGGGGCCACTCGGTCAGCATGGCGCCACGCGGGCGCCGTGACCATGGTGGCTTCCCACCATCGTCGAGGGCCCCGCCTCGCCGCCCTCCTGGAGCGCGACCCGCAGGCGCCGCAGCCCGTTGGACACCGTCCGCCCGGCCTGGGACGGTGACATGCCCAGGCGCGCGGCGATCTCCGCCGTGGTGAGGTCGGCCTCGGCGCGCAGGCGCAGCGCGCGGCGGGAGCGGTCGTCGAGGCACGCCAGCGCGCGCCCGAGGCTGTCGCGCCGCTCGACCGCCTCGAAGCCCGACTCGTCGCAGCGCAGCCGGTCGATCGGCCCGCTGATCGTGTCGTCGGCGCCGCGCAGCCGGGCGTCCAGCGACTCCGGCGCGAGCGTGGCGGCGGCGAGCCGCGCGTCGAGCACCTGCTCCTCCGTGCAGTCCAGCGCGCGTGCCGCCTCGGCGGCGGTCGGCGGGCGCCCGCGGCGCGCCTGCACGTCGTCCTCGAGCCGGCGCAGCGCCTGGACGCGCTCCTGCACGGCGCGCGGGACGTGCCAGGCCCAGCGCGTGTCGCGGCAGTGGCGGCGCAGCTCGCCCAGGATGGTGGGGACGGCGAAGGTCGTGAAGGCGACCCCGCGGCCGGGGTCGAAGCGCTGCGCGGCCTTGACGAGGCCGACGTAGGCCACCTGCTCGAGGTCGTCGCGCTGGTCGGCGGCGCGCACGTAGCGGCGCGCGAGGTGGCGGGCCAGCGGGCGATGGCGCAGTACGAGCGCTTCGGTGTCGTCGCGGGCCGAGAGTTTCGGCAAGGGGGCCATGAC
>JAICUS010000114.1 GCA_025935735.1 Solirubrobacteraceae bacterium
CGCTGGGCGCAGTACGAGGAGGCGCTGGCGGACGACCGGGCCTTCCAGCGCCGCTGGATGATCCCGATCGAGGCGGGCTCGAAGCGCAAGCCGCTCAGCATCGACGAGGACTGGGGCGTGCGCCCGGCGCCGCTGGAGACGCTGTCTTCGCTGCCGGCGGTCGCGCCTGACGGCGTCGTCTCCTACGGCTCGCAGACGCATCCCGCCGACGGCTGCGCGGGGCTGATCGTCACGTCGCCCGACCGGGCCGAGGGACCGGCCGCGCGCGTGCTGGCCACCGGCTTCGCCCGGGTCAAGCCGGGGGAGATGCCCAAGGCGCCGGTCCCGGCGGCGGCCGCCGCGCTGGACGACGCCGGGCTCTCGCTCGACCGGATCGACCTCATCAAGACCCACAACCCGTTCGCGGTCAACGACCTCTGGTTCGCCCGCGAGACCGGCGCCGACCTGGAGGCGATGAACCCGTTCGGGTGCAGCCTCATCTACGGGCACCCGCAGGGCCCGACCGGCGCCCGCGGGCTGATCGAGCTGATGTGGGCGCTGCACGACCGCGGCGGCGGCCGCGGCCTGTTCACCGGCTGCGCGGCCGGCGACACCGGCGCCGCCGTCGTGATCGAACTCGCCTAGCCCTGGGAGGCGAGCAGCGCCTGCTGGAGCGCGGCGAACAGCCGGCGGGCGGCGGCCTGCTCCTCGCGCGACGCGCCGGCCAGGGTGAGCGCGCGCTGGCAGGCCAGCGCGAAGCGCTCCAGGAACCCGTGGCGCTCCAGCAGGCTCGCCCCCTGGAGATAGGCCCGGCGCATCAGCACGTCGGTGGCGGTCAGCGCGGCGGCGTAGCGGCCGGTGGCGCAGCCCTGCCGGAGCTCGTCGATCCAGTCCGCCGTGACCCCGCGCGCGGCCGGCGAGGCGAACCACCCCGGATGGCCGCTGCGGTACAGCGCCGCCGCCGCGGCCAGCTCGAGCTCGGCGGCGTCGGCGGCCAGCCGGGCCGCCAGCGCGGGCAGCGGGTGGGCCGGCGGGCCGAGCGGCCGGACGCCCGGCCGGGCGCCGAGCTCGATCGCGAGCCGCCGCACCGCCTCCAGGTGGAAGCGGCGGTGCCCGCCGGGGGTGCGCACGGCGGCGATCCGGCCCTCGTCGGACCAGCGGCGCAGCCGGCTCTGGGACACCCCGAGCGTGCTCGCCGCCTGCTGCAGGGTGAGCAGCTCCGGCTCGCGCGCCCCGGGCTGCGCGGCCGGCTCGTCGGCGTGGCGCTCCATGATCTCGCTCACCTCGGCGGGCGCCGCCAGCAGCGCGTCGGCCAGCCCGGGGTCGATCTGGCGCCCGCGCTCCTCGCGCACCACCGCCAGCGCCTCGGCGAACGGCAGCGCCCGCCGGTAGACGCGGTCGGTGCTGACCGCGTCGAACGCGTCGGCCAGCGCGGCGATCCGCCCGGACAGCGGGATGTCCTCGCCGGCCAGCCCGCGCGGGTAGCCGTGGCCGTCGTAGCGCTCGTGGTGCGTCCACGCGATCTCGGACGCCAGGTCGAGGAACTCGACGCCGGAGCCGGCCAGCAGCCGGCCGCCGAGCTCGGCGTGGCGCTCCATCTCGCGCCGCTCGGCCGGCGTCAGCGGGCCCGGCTTGAGCAGGATCGCGTCCGGCACCGCGACCTTGCCGACGTCGTGCAGGCGCGAGGCGACCCGCATGAGCTCGGCGTCGAGCCCGGCGTGGCCGGCGAGCAGCCCGCAGTAGCAGCTCATGCGCTCGACGTGCGCGCTGGTCTCCATGTCGCGGTGCTCGACGGCCCGGGCCAGCCGGCGCACGGTCTCCCCGCCGGCCGCGCCCGGCCCGGCCGCCCGCCGCTCGATCGCCTCGGTCACCGCCACGGCCAGCATCGGGCCGGTCAGCGTCTCGGCCGGGAGACAGCGGTGCGCGCCGGCCCGGACCGCCTCGCGCACCTCGTCCTGGCCCGAGGCCAGCGCGACCAGCGCGGCCGACGGGGCGGTGCGGCGCAGCTCTCGCAGGCCCGCGGCGCCGCCCGCCTCGACGAGGTCCACCACCAGGCAGTCGAACGCCTCCTCGGCCAGCCGCGCCGCGATCTCGGCGGCCGAGCCGGCCCGGACGACGGACAGGGCGGGGGCGTCCCCGAGCGCCTCGGCCGGGCTGCTCAGCAGCACGCGGATCGACCGTCGCGGTGAGGCCGGAGCGCTCACGGGGCGAGCATCCCACTTCGCCGGAAGCCCTGCCGCCGCTGAAAATCATTTGCCCTTTGGCGGCGCCCTTAGAATGTGCGCATGGCGCACGCCCAAGAGCTCCCCGGCGAACGCTTCCCCCGGGCGCGCACGGACGCCAGCGAGCAGATCGCGCTGGAGATCCGCCGCTACCTGGAGCGGCGCGACCTGCAGCCGGGCGACCGGATCGGCACCGAGCAGGAGCTCGCGGCGGAGTTCGGCGTCAGCCGGCCGACGCTGCGCGAGGGCCTGCGGCTGCTGGCCAGCTCGCACCTCATCCGGGTCGGCCGCGGGCGCTCGGGCGGCATCTTCGTCGCCCGCACGCCCAACGAGGGCATGAGCCGCAACGTCAGCGAGTCGATCGCCACGATGCTGGCCGCCGAGAGCGTGTCGCTGGCGGAGCTGATCGACGCACGGCTGTTCCTCGAGGTGCCGCTGGCCGGCCTCGCCGCCCGCCACGCCGGGCCGGACACGGCGGACCGGCTGCAAGAGGCGATCGATGCCGCCACGGGCCACCAGCCGGGTACCGAGCCGTTCAACGCGGCCGACGGCAGCTTCCACCGCATCCTGGCCGAGGCGGCCGGCAACCCGCTGCTGCGCGCGTTCACCGACTGGATCCTCGAGGTGCTGCAGCCGAACCTCATCGTGCACATCTCCGGCCGCGTCGACGGCGAGGCGATCCTGCGCCAGCACCAGGACATCCAGCGCGCCGTGCGGCGCCGCCAGGCGGCGGCGGCCGAGCGCGCGATGGCCGCGCACATCGAGTACCTCAAGCAATTGCTCGACTGACCGCGTCCGCGGCTTCGCGCAGACCGGTCAGCTCGTCGGGCGCCAGCTCCCACTCGTGGATCCGCTCGGCGCCGCCGGGGCCGAGCGCCACCGGCACCGTCACCGCCGCGCCGGCGATGCCGTACTCGCCGTCCAGCACGACCGAGGCCGGCCAGGGGTCGGCGCCGGCCGACAGCCCCGCGACCATCCGGGCGAGGCCGGCGCCCGAGGTCCAGGTGGAGGAGCGGCGCGAGTCCAGCGCGACGTGGCGGCGGTACCAGGTGCGGACGAACGCGTCTGCCGCCGCGCGCTCGGCGGCGTCCAGCGTCACCGGCTCGCCGCGCACCGTCACGCGGCTGAACACCGGCACGGCCGCGTCGCCGTGCTCGCCCAGCACGTAGGCGCCCACGTCGGCCGGCGCCACGCCGCGCGCGGCCGCCACCGCGGTCCGCAGGCGCAGGCTGTCGTTGAGCGTGTAGCCGAGCACCCGCCGGCGGTCCAGGCCGTGGCGGCCCACCAGCCACGTGCACAGCGCGTCGACGGGGTTGGTGACCACGACGACCAGCGCGTCGCCCAGGCGCTCGGCGATGCCGGAGACGATCGCCGCGTTGTCGCGCAGGTAGACCGAGCGCGACGTGTTCTCGGTCAGCGGCGCGGCGGCGCAGATCACCACCACGTCCGCGTTGGCCACGTCCTCCGGCTCTCCCGCCCGCACGCGGCCGCCGCCGGCCAATACCGGCACCTGCTCGAGGTCCATGACGTGCGAGAGCACCTTCTGCGGGCGGCGGTCGACCACGACGACGTCGTAGGGCTCGGGGCGCAACAGGAGGTTGAACGCGAGCGAGGAGCCGACGCCGCCCGCGCCGCCGGCGATGGCGATCGTCTTCATCTCGCGCCGCATACTTCCAGGGCGTGCGCGAGCGCGGGCTCGCGCAGCCGCTCCTCGAGCGCGCCGAACACCGCCCAGGCGTGCTCGCCCGGCCAGTCGGCGGGCAGGGCGTCGGGCGGCAGGCCGGGGTCGTGGAACGGGATCCGCCGCCACGCGTCGAGCTGGCGGACGTAGTCGGCGAACGCCGGCTCGCGGGCCAGCGCCGGCTCCCACTCGGCCACGTAGCGGGCGTACTCGGCGGCGATGCGCGCGAGGTCCCACCAGCGCGCCGGGTCGCCGTCCGGCGCCTCGCCGGTGAACAGCGTGACGTTGCCGTCGAGCCCCAGCTCGTCCACCAGCGCGCGCACCTCGCCCTCGAGCTGCGCGGGCGCGATCCACACGGCGGGCGCGACCGTGCCCAGGCCGAGGCCGGCGAGCCCGGCGCGCAGCCGGTGGCGCAGCGCCCGCTGGGCCTCGGGGATGGAGAAGACCACGAGCAGCCAGCCGGGGGCGCGGCGGCGGGCGAAGATGCGGGCGTCGCCGGCGCGCAGGATCGCCGCGCCGTGCTCGGTCAGCCGGTAGCCGGCGGCGCCGCCGCGGCGCTCGGAGGCGATCACCCCGCGGCGCTTGAGCCGCGAGACGCTCGAGCGCACCGACTGCGCGTCCAGCCCCAGCTCGGCCATCAGCGCGATCAGGTCGGCCACGGCGATCCAGCCGCCGAGCCGGCGCAGGAACGCGCCGAAGAACGTCATCAGCAGCGAGCGAGGCACATAGCGATTCTATGACGGCAGTCACGAGGGCGATATAGTCGCGGTCATGCGGATCGCGATCGCGGGCGGCGGCCCGGGCGGCCTCTACCTCTCGATCCTGTTGAAGCGCCTGGATCCGTCCCACGAGGTCGTCGTCCACGAGCGCAACGCGCCCGACGACACGTTCGGCTTCGGCGTCGTGTTCTCCGACGAGACCCTGGGCGCGTTCGAGGCGGCCGACCCGGAGAGCTACGCCGAGATCACCCGCCGCTTCGCCCGCTGGACGGAGATCGACGTCCACTACCGCGGCGAGGTGGTGACCAGCGGCGGCCACGGCTTCTCGGCCATGGGGCGCATGGAGCTGCTCAACCTGCTGCAGCGCCGCGCGGCCGACCTCGGCGTCGAGCTGCACTTCCGCAGCGAGGTCGACGAGCTCGAGGGCGACGTGGCGGTGGCCGCCGACGGCGTCAACTCGACGTTGCGCCGCCGCCACGCCGAGAGCTTCCGGCCGTCGCTGGACGTGCGCCGGGCCAAGTACGTCTGGTTCGGCACCGACCTCGTCTTCGACGCGTTCAAGTTCTTCATCAAGGACACGCCGGACGGCGTGCTGCAGGTCCACGGCTACCCGTACAGCGACACCCGCTCCACCTTCATCGTCGAGACGACGGAGGAGACGTGGCGGCGCGCCGGGCTGGACGCGCGCGACCCGCTGGAGGCGTGCGGCGAGCTGTTCGCCGACGTGCTGGACGGCCACCGGCTGATCGCCAACAAGTCGCAGTGGATCAACTTCACCACGGTCCGCAACGCGTCGTGGCGCCACGGCAACGTCGTGCTGCTGGGCGACGCGGCGCACACCGCGCACTTCTCGATCGGCTCGGGCACCAAGCTGGCCATGGAGGACGCGATCTCGCTCGCCTGGCACCTGGGGGAGGACGACGTGCCGGCGGCGCTCGAGGCCTACGAGGCCGAGCGGCGGCCGATCGTCGAGTCCACCCAGCGCGCCGCGCAGGGCTCGCTGGAGTGGTTCGAGGGGCTGCCGCGCTACACGCACCAGGAGCCGGTGCGGTTCGCGTTCAACCTGCTCACGCGGTCTCGCCGCATCACCTACGGCGAGCTGCAGATGCGCGACCCGGCGTTCGTCGCCCGGCTGGCACAGCGCCCGCCGATGTTCACGCCGTTCCGCCTGCGCGGGCTGGAGCTGCCCAACCGGGTCGTCGTCTCGCCGATGGACATGTACTCCTCGGTGGACGGCACCCCCGGCGACTTCCACCTCGTGCACCTCGGCTCGCGGGCCGTCGGCGGCGCCGGCCTGGTGATGACCGAGATGATCTGCACGTCGCCCGAGGCGCGGATCACGCCCGGCTGCGGCGGGCTGTGGTGCGAGGAGCACACCGCCGCCTGGAAGCGGATCGTCGACTTCGTGCACGCGCACTCGGGCGCGGCGATCGGCGCGCAGATCGGCCACGCCGGGCGCAAGGGCTCCACCTGCCTGCTGTGGGAGGGCGACCACCGGCCGCTGGAGGAGGGCAACTGGCCGCTCGTCGCGCCGTCGCCGCTGCCGTACTTCCCGGGGGTCAGCCAGGTGCCGCGCGAGATGACCCGGGCCGACATGGACGCCGTGCGCGACGAGTTCGTGGCCGCCACCCGCCGCGCCGACGCCGCGGGGTTCGACCTGCTCGAGGTCCACATGGCCCACGGGTACCTGCTGTCGAGCTTCCTCTCGCCGCTGACCAACGTGCGCGACGACGAGTACGGGTCCGACCGCGCGCGGTTCCCGCTCGAGGTGTTCGCCGCGTGCCGCGAGGCGTGGCCGGCGGAGAAGCCGATGTCGGTGCGGATCAGCGCCACCGACTGGGTGGACGGCGGCTTCACCGGCGACGACGCGGTGGCGCTCGCCCGCCGGCTGAAGGAGGCCGGCTGCGACATCGCCGACGTCTCCACCGGCCAGGTGTCGCCCGACCAGGCGCCGGCCTACGGGCGCTCCTACCAGACCCCGTACGCCGACCGGATCCGCCACGAGGTCGGCCTGCCGGTGATCGCCGTCGGCGCGATCTCCAGCTACGACGACGTCAACACGATCATCCTGGCCGGCCGGGCCGACCTGTGCGCGCTCGCCCGCCCGCACCTGTGGGACCCGCACTGGACGCTGCACGCCGCGGCCGACCAGGGCGTCGACGTGCCGTGGCCGGTGCAGTACCAGTCCGGCGCGAGGCCGCCGAACACCGGCAAGGACGTCCGCCGGTCGCCGCTGCGGCGCTTCGACGCGGTGCCGGCATGACCCGGGTGGTGGTGGTCACGGGCGGCAACCGGGGGATCGGCGCGGCGATCAGCGCGCGCTTCGCCGCGGCGGGCGACACGGTGCACGCACTGTCCAGCGCGGACTGCGACGTGACCGACGAGGACGCGGTCGGCGACGTCCTCGGCGCGATCGGCCGGGTCGACGTGCTGGTCAACAACGCGGGGGTGTCCGACAGCGCGCCGGTGGAGCGCACCACGCTCGACCAGTGGCGCACGCAACTGGACGTCAACGCCACCGGCGCGTTCCTGTGCACCCGCGCGGTGCTCGGCGGGATGGCCGAGCGCGGCCACGGCCGGATCGTCACGGTGGCCTCGGTGGCCGGCCACCGCGGCTCGCGCTACACGGGCGCCTACACGGCCTCCAAGCACGCGGCGATCGGCTTCATGCGCGCCGTGGCCGCCGAGGTGGCGGGCAGCGACGTGACCGCCAACGCGGTCTGCCCGGCCTACGTGCGCTCGGACATGACCGACCGCACGATCGCCACCATCGAGGCGCGCACGGGCCGCGACGGCGAGGCCGCGCTGGCCGAGATGGCGCCGCTCGGGCGGCTGATCGAGCCCGAGGAGGTGGCGTTCGCCGTCGCCTTCCTGGCCGCGCCCGAGGCGGGAGCGATCAACGGCCAGACGCTGATCCTGGACGGGGGAGGGGTGCAGCTGTGACGGAGTTCGGCTGGGAGGTGCGCGACGGCGTCGGCTTCCTCACGCTGGTCGGGGCGGAGCGCAAGAACCCGCTGACGTTCGCCTCCTACGCGGCGCTGCGCGACCACTTCCGCGCGCTGGCGCACGACGAGGACGTCCACGCGGTGGTCATCGCCGGCGAGCGGGGCAACTTCTGCTCGGGCGGCGACGTGCGCGACATCATCGGCCCGCTGACCGAGATGGACATGCCCGCGCTGCTGCGCTTCACCCGCATGACCGGCGACCTCGTGAAGGCGATCCGCGGCTGCCGCCAGGTGGTGATCGCCGCCGTCGACGGCGTGTGCGTCGGCGCGGGCGCGATGATCGCCACCGCGGCGGACCTGCGCCTCGGCTCGCCGCGGGCGAAGGTTGCCTTCCTCTTCACCCGCGTCGGGCTGGCCGGCTGCGACATGGGCGCCTGCGCGATGCTGCCGCGGATCGTCGGCCAGGGCCGGGCGGCCGAGCTGCTCTACACGGGCCGGTCGATGGCCGCGGCGGAGGCCGAGCGCATCGGCTTCTTCAACCGGCTGGCCGAGGACGTCGAGGCCGAGGCGGCGGAGCTGGCGGCGTCGCTGGCGAGCGGGCCGACGTTCGCGCACTCGATGACCAAGACCATGCTCGAGCAGGAGTGGGACATGAGCGTGGCCGCGGCGATCGAGTCCGAGGCGCAGGCCCAGGCGATCTGCATGCAGACCCGGGACTTCGAGCGCGCCTACCGCGCGTTCCTGGCCAAGGAGCGGCCCGTGTTCGAGGGCGACTGACGTGCCCGACCTGCGCTGGCCGTTCTTCTCGGACGAGCACCGGGCGTTCGCCGCGGAGCTCGACGCGTGGGAGCTCCCGCCGGAGGAGGAGCTCGACGCGTATTGCCGCGCGCTCGTGGCCTCGCTGGGCGAGGCCGGCCTCCTGCGCCACTGCGTCGGCGAGCTCGACGTGCGCACGCTGTGCATCGCCCGCGAGACGCTCGCCCACCGCGACGCGCTGGCCGACTTCGCGTTCGCCATGCAGGGCCTGGGGTCGGGCGCGATCTCGCTGTTCGGCACCGACGAGCAGAAGGAGCGCTACCTGCCGGGCGTGGCCGCGGGTGAGAAGATCGCCGCGTTCGCGCTCTCCGAGCCGGAGGCCGGCTCGGACGTCGCGGCGATGGCCATGACCGCCACCGAGGACGGGCTGTTGTCGGGCGAGAAGACCTGGATCTCCAACGGCGGGATCGCCGACTTCTACACGGTCTTCGCCCGTGCGCCGCAGGGCATCAGCGCCTACGTCGTCGACGCGGACGCGCCGGGCCTGACCGTGGCCGAGCGCATCGACGTGATCGCCCCGCACCCGCTGGCCCGCCTGCGCTTCGACGAGGTGCCGGCGGAGCCGCTGGGCGCCCCGGGGCGCGGGATGCCGGTCGCGCTCGCCACGCTGGACGTCTTCCGCTCCACCGTCGGCGCCGCCGCGCTGGGGATGGCCCGGCGGGCGCTCGACGAGGCGCTCGGCCGGGTGCGGTCGCGCACGCTGTTCGGCGCGCCGATGGCGCGGCTGCCGCTCGTGCAGGCCAAGCTGGCCGACATGGCGCTCGACGTCGACGCCTCCGCGCTGCTCGTCTACCGGGCCGCCTGGACGCGGGACGTGCTCGGCGGCCGCGTGACCCGCGAGGCGGCGATGGCGAAACTGCACGCCACCGAGGCCGCCCAACGGGTGATCGACGCGGCGGTCCAGCTGTTCGGCGGGCTCGGGGTGACGGTGGGGGAGACGGTCGAGCGCCTGTACCGGGAGATCCGGGCGCTGCGGATCTACGAGGGGGCGTCCGAGGTGCAGCAGCTGATCATCGCCCGCGCGACGCTCGAGGAGGAGCAGGCCTGATGGACACGTTCGCCCGCGACCACCTGCCGCCGCCGTCGGCCTGGCCGGACCTGAGCGCGCTGCCGTACCCAGAGCGGCTGAACGCCGGCGTCGAGCTGCTGCGCCACGACGGCGTGGCCGTCCGCGGCGAGGCCGGCGACTGGTCGTATGACGAGCTGCGCGCCCGGGCCGACGGCTACGCGGCGGCGCTGGGCATCGAGCCGGGCACGCGGGTGCTGCTGCACGCCGCCAACTCGCCCGCGGCGATCGCCGCCTGGCTGGGCATCCTGCGGGCCGGCGGGATCGTCGTGGCCACGATGCCGCTGCTGCGCGCCGGCGAGCTGGCCAAGGTGATCGACAAGGCTCGGGTCACGCACGCGCTGGTCGACGGGCCGCTGCTGGCCGAGGTGGCCAAGGCCCGGCCGCTGGAGATGCGGGCGCTCGAAGACGTCGGGGTGGGTGGGGACGGTCTCTTCGAGCCGGTGGACACCGCGGGCGACGACGTGGCGATCATCGCCTTCACGTCGGGGACGACCGGTGTGCCGAAGGGCTGCGTGCACTTCCACCGCGACCTGCTGGCGACCTGCGACACGTTCGCGCGGGAGATCCTCGACCCGCAGCCCGACGAGGTGTTCAGCGGCACGCCGCCGCTGGCCTTCACCTACGGCCTGGGCGGCCTGGTCCTCTTCCCGCTGCGCTTCGGCGCCTCCACGGCGCCCGTCGCCAAGCCGGGGCCGGAGGCGGTCCTGCGGGCCGTGCGCGAGCGCGGGATCACGACGCTGTTCACGGCGCCGACCGCCTACCGCGGCCTGCTGCGGACCGCTCAGGCCGAGGACCTCGCGTCGCTGCGCAAGTGCGTCTCGGCCGGCGAGCCGCTGCCCGCCGGCGTGGCCGAGGCGTGGACGGAGAAGACCGGCATCCGCATCGTCGACGGCATCGGCTCGACGGAGATGCTGCACATCTTCATCGCCGCCCGGCCCGAGGCCGCCAAGCCCGGCTCCTGCGGCACGCCGGTGCCGGGCTACGAGGCGCGGATCGTCGGCCCGGACATGGCGACGCTGCCGCCCGGCGAGGTCGGGCGGCTGGCCGTGCGCGGGCCGACCGGCTGCCGCTACCTGGACGACGAGCGCCAGTCGGTCTACGTGGTCGACGGCTGGAACCTCACCGGCGACGCCTTCTCAACGGACCCCGACGGCTACTTCTGGTTCCAGGCGCGCACCGACGACATGATCATCTCCTCCGGCTACAACATCTCCGGCTTCGAGGTGGAGGCGACGCTGCTCGAGCACCCTGCGGTGGCCGAGTGCGCCGTGGTGGCCGCGCCCGACGAGGAGCGCGGCCACATCGTCAAGGCGTTCGTGGTGTGCGTGGGCGAGGTCGGCGCGCGCGAGCTGCAGGACCACGTGAAGGCCCGGATCGCGCCCTACAAGTACCCGCGGGCGGTGGAGTTCGTGGACGCGCTGCCGCGCACGCCCACCGGCAAGGTCCAGCGCAACGTGCTGCGGGCGCGGTCGGAGTGAGGGTCCTGCAGCCCGAGGGGTGGCCGCGCCCGCGCGGGTTCGCCCACGGCGTCGTCGCCGAGGGGCGGATGGTGTTCGTGGCCGGGATGATCGGCTGGGACGCGGCGGGCAAGTTCGCCGGCGACGACCTGCCCGCGCAGGTGCGCCAGGCGCTGGCCAACGTGCTCGCCGTGCTGGCCGAGGCCGGCGGCGGGCCGGAGCACGTCGCGCGGCTCACCTGGTACGTGACCGACCGCGACGAGTACAACGCGGCGCAGAAGGAGATCGGCGCCGCGTATCGCGAGGTCATGGGCCGCCACTTCCCGGCGATGGCCGTCGTCGAGGTCAGCGGGCTGGTTGAGGCGCGGGCGAAGGTCGAGATCGAGGCGACCGCGGTGCTGTGAGCAGCGGCAGCAGCCTGTGCAGCAGCGGGCCGATCGACACCGCGTAGACGACCGTCCCGAGCCCGACCGTCCCGCCGAGCAGCCAGCCCGTGACCAGCACGATGACCTCGATGCTCGTGCGGATGAGCCGCACCGAGCGCCCGGTGCGCCGCACCAGCCCGGTCATCAGCCCGTCGCGCGGCCCCGGCCCGAAGCCGGCGCCGATGTACGCCGCGCCGGCCACGCCGTTGAGGAACACGCCCGAGGCCAGCATGAGCAGCTGCACCGGCAGCGGCCCGGCGCTCGGGACGAGGCCCAGCGCCGCGTCGACGGAGAGGCCGATCACGAACACGTTGCTCACCGTCCCCAGGCCGGGGAGCTGCCTGAGCGGGATCCAGCCCAGCAGGACCGCGCCGCCGGTGATCATCGTCACCGTCCCGAACGAGAGCGACGTGTGGTTGGTCACGCCCTGGTGGAAGACGTCCCAGGGATCGAGCCCGAGCCCGGCCCGGATCTGCAGCGCCATGCTCGTCCCGTAGAGGACCAGGCCGGCGTAGAGCTGGATGAGGCGACGCGCCATTGGCGAGGCATCCTGGCAAGGATTGGCCTTGAAATCCATAGCCACTTGCGAGATAGTGGCCTTATGGCCGTCGCGGTCTCCGGCCCGTACCTCGCCCGGCTCCTCGGCGGCTGGCGGGCGTCCGGCCCGGCCTACGTCTCGCTCGCCCGGGCCCTGCGGCTGCTCGTGCTCGACGGGCGGCTGCCGCTGCGCACCCGGCTCCCGGGCGAGCGCGAGCTGGCCGAGGCGCTCGGCGTCAGCCGGACCACCGCGAGCGCAGCCTACGCGGAGCTGCGCGCCGAGGGCTACCTGGCGAGCCGGCGCGGGAGCGGCAGCTGGACGCGCCTGCCCGCCGACCGGCCCGCCGCCGCCGTGCCGGCGCCGCCCGGCCCGGAGCTCATCGACCTCGTCACCGCCGCGAGCGCCGCGCCGGAGGGCGCCCTGCACGCCGCGCTGGCCGCGGCCACGGCCGAGCTGCCCCGCCACCTGCCCGCGAGCGGCTACTACGAGGCGGGCCTGCCGACGCTGCGGTCGGCGATCGCCGAGCGCTACGAGCGCCGCGGCGTCCCCACGGCGCCCGAGCAGGTCTTCGTCACCTCCGGCGCGCTGCACGGCTTCACCCTGCTGCTGCGCGCGCTGGCCGCGCCCGGCGCCCGGGTGCTCACCGACCACCCGAGCTACCCCGCCGCTCTCGACGCCATCCGGGCGGCCGGCGCGCGCCCCGCGCCCGTCCCGCTCGGCCCGGCCGGCTGGGACATGGAGCTGCTCGAAGCCACGCTGCGCCAGGCCGCGCCCCGGCTGGCCTACCTCATCGCCGACAACCACAACCCGACCGGCCTGTCGCTGCCCGCGGCCGACCGCGAGCGCCTCGTCGCGCTCGCCCGCGCGACCCGCACGCCGCTGGTGGTCGACGAGGCGATGACCGAGCTCGACCTCGACGGCGACCCGCCGCCGCCGGTCGCCGCGCACGACCCCGCGGGCGAGACGGCGATCTCCCTGGGGTCGATGAGCAAGGGCTTCTGGGCCGGGCTGCGAATCGGCTGGATCCGCGCCGCGCCCGCGCTCGTCCACCGC
>JAICUS010000193.1 GCA_025935735.1 Solirubrobacteraceae bacterium
GAGCAGCTCGACGAGCGTGAAGCCCTCGTCGGCACGGGCGAGGCGGGAGCGCAGCATCTCCCCTTGAAAGTCGGCGCGGTGGGCGCCGGGCTTGAATCAGCTGTCCGCCGGGTGGCCGTCTCTCGCGGCGGCCTGCGCGTCGTGCGCGGCGTCGAAGCGGCCGGTGCCGTCGCACCAGGGGCAGCGCACGCGGTGCGGCTCCCCGCCCAGGCCGGAGATCAGCTCGCCGCTGCCGCGGCAGGCGGTGCAGGTGCTGGGGTCGTGCTCGGGCACGCGCCGGAGGTTAGAAGCCGGGCGGCGCGACGGACCCGCGGGGGCCCTCGGAGCGCACGGCCGCCGGGTCGGCCGGCCTGTCGGTGGGCAGCGAGCGTCGCATGGTCGGCGGCACCTCGCGATCGGTGAGCGGGCGCAGCAGGCCGTAGGCGCGGAACGCGTTCTCGGCGAGCGTCGGGTCGGCGACGCGGAACAGCACGCCGGGGATGGTGGGCACGCCGAGCGGCGAGCGGGCGGCGAGCGCGGTCAGCGCCTCGGGGCGCAGCGCGGGCTCCAGCGTCTCGGGCCCGAGCGGCTTGGTGAACAGCAGCGCGCCGTTGGGCGCGGCGTCCTCGTCGCCCAGGACGGTCAGCGCCGAGCCGCCGGTGCTCGTCCACAGCCAGCCCTCGATGCCCTGCTCGCGCGGGATCACCGCCGTGGCCGAGAGGCGCCGCAGCACGGGGAAGCGGCCGATCTGCCGGCCGCGGTCGGAGCCGCGCTCGACGAGGCCGATCTGCAGCTGGCCGAGCAGCAGCCGCAGCGGCTCGCGCAGCAGCGCGTCCACCTCGAGCACCGCGCCCTGGGGCGTCAGCCGCAGCACGTCGCGGGCCACGCGGCGGCGGCGGCCCGTGTCCAGCTCGATCGAGTGCACGCGCCCGGCGGCTCCCCCGGCGGGCGGCGGCGCGGATCCCGTTGGCGGCGGCATCCGCCAGATCGTAGTCAGGCGGCGGCGGAGAGCTCGTCGGTGGCGCCGGTGAAGCGCAGCACGAGCATCGCCCGGTCGTCGACCGCGGTCCCGGTCTGGAACTCCCGCAGGGCGGCCTCGATGCGCTCGAGGATCTCGGCAGGCTCCGGCGGGGCGTCGTCCAGCAGCGCGGTCAGCCGCTCGTGGCCGAAGCGGTCGCGGGCGCCCGGCGTGTCCGTGACGCCGTCGGTGTAGAGCAGCAGCGTGTCGCCCGGCTGGGCGGTCACGGCGTGCTCCGCATAGGACTGGGCTCCGACCGCGCCCAGCAGCACGCCGCGGACCCCGATCTCCCGCGCGCGGCCGCCGCGGCGCAGCAGCGGCGGCGGGTGGCCGGCCGCCGCGACGGTCACCTCCGCGCCCTGGATGAGCGCGCAGACGACGGTCACCGGCGCGGGCCGCGGCTGCTCGACCAGCAGGTCGTTGACCAGCGCGAGCACCGCGCCGGGCCGGCAGTCGAAGCGGGCCGCGGTGCGGACGGAATGGCGGACGAGCGAGGTCAGCGCGGCGGCGGCGATGCCCTTGCCGGTCACGTCGCCGAGGAAGACGAGGTGGCCGTCCGCGACGGGCACGATGTCGTAGAAGTCGCCGCCGACCTCCGCCCCCTCCTCGCCCGCCTGATAGGAGGCCGCGCGCAGCCAACCCGGAACCTCGACTAGACGGTCAGGCAGCAGGCTCGCCTGGAGCGTGTGGGCCACGCGCGCCTGCTCCTCGTAGAGCCGCGCGTTCTGCACCGCCGTGGCCGCCCGCAGCGCGAGGTCCTGGGCGAACGCGAAGTCGTCCTCGTCGAACGTGCGGTCGCTGTCGGCGCTGACGAACGTGATGGCGCCCAGCGTGTCGTCGCCGAGCCGCATCGGCGCGACGATCACCGAGCGCATGCCGATCGCCCGCAGGCCGGCCAGCTCCTCCGGGTCCTGGATGGCCTGCGCGAGCAGCTCGTCGGGGATCTCGCGGAACAGCTCGGCGGGGCCGCCCTTGAGGATGCCGGGGACGCCCGTGTCCGCGTCCGGGTCGGGCGGGAAGCGGCGGCGCAGGTCCTCGGCCATCGCGACCTTCGACGGGTCGCTGTGGGCCAGCGCCAGCTGGCGGATGCCGCCGCCGGGCTCCGGCTCGTCGATCGCGCACCAGTCGGCCAGCCACGGGACGGCCAGCTCGGCCACGCGGCGCAGCGTCCGGCGGTAGTCGAGCGAGGACGCCAGCACCTGGCCGGCCTGGGCGAGGAAGCGCTGGCGCAGCTCGGCCTCCTTGGCCTCCGTGACGTCCTCGATGATGTTGATCGCGTAGGCGCCGGTGTCGTCGTCGAGCGGGGTCGCCTTGGTCAGCAGCCAGTAGGCGCGGCCGGTGACCCGGTCGACGCTGCGGGTGAGCAGCTCGGGGGCCTGCTCGCCCTTGACGAGCCGGTGGCCGGGCATGTCGGCGGCGGTCAGCGGAGTGCCGTCCTCCTTGGCGATCGCGAACCGTGCGCTGAGCTCGCCGGGCGCGGCGTCGACGACGTCGGCGGGGCTCGCGCGGCCGAGCAGGCGGGCGGCCGCCTCGTTGGCGTAGACGGTGCGGCCGTGGGCATCATTGACGGTGACGGCCTCGCCCAGCCCGCCGAGGATGCCGTCCAGCCGCGCGCGCGTGGAGCGCAGGTCGGTGACCAGGCGCGCGTTGGCCACCACCAGCGTGACGCGGCCGGCCAGGATCTCGAAGAACGCGCGGTCCTCGTGGCGGAAGCGGCGGCCCGACGCGGCGGTGGTCTCCAGGCCGAGCATGCCGAGCGCCGCGCCGCCGCTGCGCAGCGTGACCTTGGCGGCGTCGAGCGCCGGTCCGGGCGCGCCGCCCTCGCCGGCGCGCTCCCCGTCGACGTCGAGCCACCAGCGGTCGGCCACCGCGGGGACGATCGCCTGCTCGAGGCCCGCGATGGCGTCGGGCACCCGCTCGGCGCCCGACAGCCGGCCCACCGCGGCCAGCACGGCCATCCGCGCGCGGTCGGCCGCGGCGCTCTCCACCGCCCGCGCGGCGACGACGGCCAGCAGGCTGCCCACGAGGACTATCGCGACGCGGATCAAATGGTCGGTGGTGCCCGCATAGTGGTTCCAGAACCCGCTGGCCACGGAGAGCGCGCTCGCCAGCGTCCCGGTCAGCGCCACCTGCCGCGGGCGCCCGAGGCTGGCCAGGCCGACCGGCGCGATCACGTAGGCGGTGGTCAGCAGCACCTCGCGGCTCGCGGCGATGTCGAGCGCCGCCAGCAGCGCCTCGAGCGCCAGCGCCGCGAGCAGCCCGAGGCCGGCCGGCCCGGGCGCCCCGATCCGGCCGGTGCCGTGCACCTGACCTCTCTCCTCCACTCAAGCGTGATGCTAACGGCGGCGGACCTCCCCGTCCGGCGGGTTTCTCAGTGCCCGCGGGCGGCGTCGCCGAGCAGGCGCTCCACCAGCACCGTGTCCTTCCACTCGCCGTCGAGCCGGCCGTGGCGGCGCTGGACGCCCACCTCGGTGAAGCCCGCCGCCCGGTGCAGGGCGAGGCTGGCGGCGTTGGTGGTGAACACCCGGCTGGTCAGCTTGTGGTAGCCGGCGGCCTCCGCGGCGGCGGCGAGCGCCTCCAGAAGCGCCTGGCCGACGCCGCGCCGGCGGGCCTGGAGGGCGACGTAGACGCCGTGCTCCCCCACGCCCGCGTACGCCTTGCGGACGGAGTAGGGCGAGACGCGGGCGAAGCCGAGCACGGTGCCGTCGCTGTCCGCGGCCACGAGGAACGGGCGCCCCTCCGTCAGCCACGCCGCGACCTCCTGCGGGCGGCGCGCCCGCGTCTCGAACGTCGCCTGGCGCTCGGCGATGCCGTGGTTGTAGATCGCCGCCACGGCCTCCGTGTCGCGCGGCTCTGCGGGCCTGACCACCATCGGCGATCCATGATGGCGCGCCGCCGCGCGCGGCCCGCGCGCCCCGCGCCCGCCGCGCGAGTTTTCCGTCCGACCCCCGCGGGATGCTCTTCGGTCCTGCCTGTAGGAAGGAGCCGTCCGATGCCCCGCCGAGCCGCCATCCGCCCACACTCCGCCTCGCGCCCACCTCGGCGCCGCCCCGAGGCGTCGCCCAGCCTCTTCGACGCGATCGCCCCGGCGCCCGAGGACGCGGAGCTGCTCGAGGACCTGATGGCGCTGGTCGCGCTCGGCCTGCTGGAGGAACGGCCGTCGCCCGAGGGCCCGGTCTTCGCGCTGACCGAGCTCGGGCGGCGCTGCAGCCCGTAGGCTTGACGGCATGTGCCGCAACATCCGCACCCTCCACAACTTCGAGCCGCCCGCGACCCACGACGAGGTCCACGAGGCCGCGCTGCAGTACGTCCGCAAGATCAGCGGCTCCACGCGCCCGTCGCAGGCGAATGCCCAGGCGTTCGAGGAGGCGGTCGAGGCCGTCGCCGCCGCGACGCACCGGCTGCTCGAGCAGCTCGTGACCAACGCGCCGCCGCGCGACCGCGAGGTCGAGGCCGCCAAGGCCCGTGCCCGCTCCGCCGCCCGCTTCGCCGCCTGAGCGGCGACCGCCGGCGCGCCACCTCTGTCAACAAAGCGTGACAATTTGACTACGGTCGCGCGCCAGACGTAGCATGCGGGCAACGTCCATGTAGTGGCGAGCCGGCGTCGGCACGGGAGGGTGCCGCGGCCGCGAAGGCTCGTCGCGCCGATCCATTTTCGGGGGGTGAACTCATGCGTCGCAGCATGAGGCACTGGTGGCTGCCCGCGCTCTGCGCTGCCACCGTACTCTGCCTGCCTGCCGCCGCGCAGGCGCAGTCGAACGCCGGGTGTGACAACCGGGTCAATGACACACCGGGCAAGCTGGTGCCGTGCGTCACCACGGGCGACCTGTGGAATCACATGCAGGCCTTCCAGGCGATCGCCGACGCCAACCCGGGGGCGGACGGGCATCCGTCCCGCAACTCCGGCGAGCCGGGGTACAAGGCATCGGTCGACTATGTCGCCGACCTGATGCGCAAGGCCGGCTACGACGTCACCCTGCAGCCGTACACGTTCACGTACTCGTCCTATGTCGGGACGCCGACCCTGAGCGAGGCGTCGCCCACCGCGCGCAGCTTCGCGCTGATCACCGACTGGAACCCCGGCGACAGCCAGGGCGACGCGACCGGCGCGCAGGTCAAGCCGGCCGGCCACACGCTCATGCCCCCGACCGGAGGCTCGGCCAGCGGGTGCGACCCGGGCGACTTCGACAGCTCGTTCGCGGGCAAGATCGCCCTGGTCCAGCGCGGCACGTGCAACTTCGGCGTGAAGGTCCTCAACGCCGAGGCCGCGCACGCGGCCGGCGTGATCATCTTCAACGAAGGCAACACGCCCGAGCGGACCCCCGTGTTCAGTGGCAGCATGGTGGACGCGGACGGCAACCCGTTCGTGGCCGACATCCCGGTGGCGTTCACGTCGTTCGACATCGGCCAGAGCCTCTACAACGAGTACACGGCCGGCACGCCGCCGGTCATGAGCCTGAGCATCCACCAGATCGTCGACCCGAACCGCACCGACTGGAACGTCATCGCGGAGTCCAAGGGCGGCGACCCGAACCACGTCGTGGTCGTCGACGCGCACCTCGACGCCATCTACGGCGCCGGCATGCTCGACAACGCGTCCGGGTCGGCCACGATCCTGGACATCGCCCAGAAGATGCGCAAGGCCCACCCGCTGAACAAGCTGCGGTTCATCTGGTTCGGCGGCGAGGAGCTCGGCGAGCTGGGCTCCAAGCACTACGTCAACACGCTCTCGGCGAGCGAGCTGGCGAAGATCCGCTACGACCTCGACGCCGACGTGATGGCGACGCCCAACTACTCCATCGGCGTCCTCGACCCGGCGGCCGTGGACCTGTTCGGGCGCACCGTCAGCAAGCAGTTCCCGCCCCAGGTGTACGAGCCGTCGAAGGTGGCGCGCGACATGGCGGTGAACTACTTCAGCTCGATCGGGAAGAACCACATCTTCTTCTCCCCCGTGGGCACCGACGCCGAGCAGTTCCAGTTGGCGGGCGTTCCCGCCAGCGGCCTGCTGACCGGGCAGGACTGCTGCAAGACCCAGGAGGAGGTCGACCTGTTCGGCGGCTATACCGGCAACTACGAGGGCAACGTGCCGAGCACCGACGGCGGGTGTGTCGACAATCCGTTCCGCTGGTGTGACAACCTCTCCAACAACGACCCGAAGGTGTTCACCTTCATGTCGAAGGCGTTCGCCGACATGACCGTGCGGATGGCGTACAACACCAGCGTCGTCTGGGCGGGTGAGAAGGTCCACAAGCCGAAGGGGACCCCGGCGGCCGGGGCACGGTCGCACTCGGCTCGCTAACGCGCCTCGTAGGCGTGCCGGCAGTGCTCTGAGCAGAAGAAGTGGCCGTGCGCGTGGATGGCACGCGCACGGTCCACCTTCATCCCGCACACGGGGTCGGTCGCGCCGCGGCGGGCGGTCAGCCAGAACAGGGCGCCGAAGACCGCCAGCCCCAGGACGTTCAGCGCCAGCTTGTAGTTGACCTCGAGGCCCCCGAAGACGTCGGCGCGGCTGGGCCGCGGGCCGCTCGGGACCAGGCCGAGGGCCGAGAACACGCCGGCCACGACCAGCGCGGCCACGATCATCGTCACGAGCATCAGGGCGACGATCCGGACCGTGTACGCCGTCCCGTAGTACTTGCGGTAGATCAGCAGGATCGGCAGCACGATCAGGTCCGCGAACAGGAACGCCAGCACCCCCGCGAACGAGATCCCGCCCGACCACAGCACGGCGGCCAGCGGGACGTTGCCCACCGAGCAGACGAAGCTCAGGACGGCGATCAGCGGGCCGACGACCGCGTTCTCGAGCTCGCGCAGCACGCCCGGCCCGTCCTGGATGAACAGGCCGTTGAAGAACCCGTCGCCGAGCTGGGCGACGAAGCCGGCGAGCAGGAACCCGAGGGCGATCTCCTTGTAGAGCATCGTCCAGTCGCCGCGGAAGTTGTGCGCGACGTCCGACCAGGCGGCGGCCGAGCGCAGCCGCTCGCGCAGCGGCATGTCCGCGGCCGCGGCGTGGTGCTGGTGGCCCGTGTCCGCCTGCCGGGCGTGCTCGCGCGCCTCCTTCTCGAGCCGCGGGGAGACGAACAGCCGCAGGCCGAGCGCCATCAGCACGATCATCAGGGCGCCGCCGACGTACTCGGCCAGCGTGAACTGCCAGCCGATCAGCACCCACAGCACCAGGCCGAGCTCCCACACCAGGTTGGTCGAGGCGAACTGGAAGGCCAGCGCCGTGGCCGCCGAGGCGCCCTTCTGGAAGAGGCTCTTGGCGATCGCCACGGCGGCGTAGGAGCAGCTCGACGAGGCCGCGCCCAGCGCGCCGGCGAGGGTCACGGGACGCGGCCCGGAGCCCGACAGCGCCGACTCGATCCGCGCGCGCGGGACCCAGGCCTGGACGATCGCGGAGATGGCGAAGCCGAAGACCAGCGCCCACCAGACCTCCCAGGCCATCAGGAAGGCGTCCTTCAGTCCGTTCCAGATCACGTCGAGCACGCGGTACCGCACTATACCCCCGCCCGGTATCGCACACGGTGTGCCGCCGCCGGTAGCGTCCGCGGGACCCATGCTCGTAGCCCTCCTCGCCACGCTCACGCTCGCCCAGGTCGCCGGTCCGGACACCATGATCGTCTCCGGGCCGCCCGGCGTCACCACGAACGCCTCCCCCACCTTCGCGTTCGCCTCGCCGGTCGCCGGCGCGACGTTCCAGTGCAGCCTCGACGAGGGGGCCTTCGCCGCCTGCGCCTCGCCGTTCACCGCGCCGCCGCTGGCCGCCGGCGACCACACGTTCGCCGTGCGGGCGCTCGACGCCGCCGGCAACGCCGACCCGACGCCGGCGACGGACGCCTTCCAGGTCCAGCTGCCGGCGAGCGCCATGCTGCGCGCCTCGTTCACGCACGCGAAGACGACCACGGGCGTCAAGGCGCTCAGCGTCCGCCGGGTGCCCAGCGGCGGGACGGTCTCGGCCACCTGCCGCGGCGGCGGCTGCCGGTTCCACGGTCCGAAGGCCTTCAAGCCCAAGCACCAGGTCGCCACGCTGACCAGCGCGTTCAAGAAGGCGCGGATGCACAACCGCGCCCGGGTCGAGATCTCGGTGTCCGCGCCCGCCGCGACCACGAAGGTGTTCCGGTTGACGTTCCGCAAGCCGCCGCAGAACCCGGGGCTGGCGATCCTCTGCCTGGCGCCGGACGCCGCGCTGCCGTCCGACTGCGGCTCGGACTGACCGCGGCTACCAGAGGTCGCCGTCGCGCCAGTCGCAGGTGAGGCGGCGGTCGAGCTCGAGCGGCACGCCGGCCTCGAGCACGAACGCATGGCCCTCCTCGGCCGGCGTCCGGCGCGGCCCGTCGGGCGTGAGCGCGTACAGCTCGCCCTTCCAACGGCGCCAGCCGCGCGCGGTGTAGAGCGCGGCGCCGTCCTCGGTCGCCGCCAGCGCCCCGAGCTCGTAGGCGCCGCGGACGACCGCCTCGAGCGCGGCCATCATCGCCGCCCCGTGCCCGCGCCGGCGCGCGTCTGCGCGGACCGCGACGCCCTCGACGTAGCCGGTCCGCAGCGTCCGGCCGCCGTACACGAACCGGCGCTGGACGACCGACGCGTGGCCGACCAGCGCGCCATCGGCGTAGGCCAGCGCGTGGATGCCGCCGAGGCCGTGGTCCCAGTCGTCGTCGGTCAGCTCGTGCGGGAACGCGGCCTCCAGCAGCGCCCGCGCGGCGGCGAGCGTCTCGGGGTCCAGCTCGTACGTGTGCGCGGTGCGGATCACAGCGCGAGGTCGGCTTCGACGACCTCGTAGTGGTCGGCGTGCAGGTCCTTCTCCGCCAGCAGGTCGTCGTCCCCGGGGTAGAACTTCGCGCGCCCGGGGTCCTCCCCGGCGAAGCGGCGGACCGCGTCCATCGAGTCCCACAGCGACAGCGTGATCACCTCGACGAGGTCGCCTTTGGCGCGGGAGAGGACGATCACGCCGCGGTTGCCCTCGGTCGCGCGGTACTCGTCGACGCCCGTCTCTGACTGGTGGGCCAGGTAGCGCTCGGCGTCGGCGGCGCGCACGGCGCCGCGCCAGCTTCTCAGGATCATGCCCCGATGATCGCGCCTGGCAGACTCCCGGGGCGTGACCGTGATCCCACCCGGCGCCGGCGAGGTCATCGGCGACTCGCCCGAGCGGCGCGTCGAGATCCTCTGCGACCACCCGCTGCTCAACGCGACCGTCTCGCGCTACGGCCCGGGGCGCGACGGCGCGGACCTGCACGTCCACCTCGCCCACAGTGACCTGTTCTACGTGCTCGAGGGCGAGCTCACGGTGCGGCTGGGCGCGCAGGACCGGGTCGTGGCGGTCCCGGCCGGCTCGCTCGCCCGCGTGCCGCCCGGCGTGATCCACGGGTTCCGCAACGCGAGCGCCGCCGACGTGCGCTACCTGAACTTCCACGCCCCCGGGCAGCGGTTCGCCGACTACCTGCGCGCGCTGCGCGACGGGCGGACGTTCGCCTACGACCAGTTCGCCCCGCCGCACGACGGCGGCCTGGATCCGGCTGCCGCGCAGGTCACCGCGGACGCCGAGCTGCTGGCCGACGTCGACGCGCTGCGCGTGGCCGTCCGCGACGCCCCGGCCGAGCCGCGCCACGAGCACCCGGACCGGCTCGAGGCGCTCTACGTGCTCTCGGGCGAGCTGGCGGTGACGGTCGGCGACGAGGAGGCGCGGGCGCCGGCGGGCGCGTGGGTGC
>JAICUS010000770.1 GCA_025935735.1 Solirubrobacteraceae bacterium
GGCGCTGCGCGACCTGCGCGCGCGGCCGAAGTGGGCGCTCATCCTCGGCGTCACCGCGGTGGCCGTGCCGTTCCTGCTGATCACCTTCGGCGAGCACGTCGTGCCCACGGGGCTGACCGCGGTGCTGATCTCGCCCGCCTCGCTGTTCGTCGCCCTGCTCGCGCCGGCCATCGACCCGTCGGAGCGGATCGACCGCCGGCAGGCGCTGGGCATGCTGATGGGGCTGGGCGGCGTGGCGCTGGTGGTGGGCGTCGAGTCGATCGGCACGCTGGGCCAGTTCCTCGGCGCGCTGGCGATGGTGGGCGCCGCGTTCTTCTACGGGCTGTCGACGTTCGTGGTCAAGCGCCGCTACGGGCACATGGCGGCGATGCAGACCTCGTGGGTGTCGGTCACCGTGGCCGGGCTCATCACGCTGCCGGCGGCCCTCGCCACCACGCCGGGCCACACGCCGGACATCGGCGCGATCGCCGCGCTGGTCACGCTCGGGGTGGTCGGCACGGCGCTGGGCTTCATCATCTTCTACGAGCTGATCAACGGCCTGGGCGCGGGCCGCGCGTCGCTCGTCTCCTACCTCGCGCCGGGCGTGGCGCTGTTCTACGGGGCGGTCTTCCGCGACGAGTCGATCACGCTTGCCGCCGTCGGCGGGCTCGTGCTGATCCTGGCCGGCGTGGCCATCGCCTCGCGCAAGCGCCGGGCGCCCGTGCGCGTGGCGGCACCGGAGCCGGCCCGCGCGTAGTAGCGTCCGCCCGCGTGGACCTGACGCTCTCGCCCGCCGAGGAGGAGTTCCGCGACGACGTCCGCGCCTGGGTCGCGGACAATCACCCCGGGCGCGAGCCCGAGGGCGACGAGGCGTCCTTCGAGTTCCGCCGCGAGTGGCAGCGCAAGCTCAATGAGCGCGGCTGGGCCGGGCTGACCTGGCCGACGGAGTACGGCGGCTCGGGCGCCTCGCAGATGGAGCAGGCGATCCTGTTCGAGGAGTTCGCCCGCGCCCGCGCGCCGCAGATGGCCAACGTGCTGGGGCTGACGATGGGCGGCCCGACGGTCATCGCCCACGGCACCGACCCCCAGAAGGAGCGCTTCCTGGCGCCGATCCTCAGCGCCGAGGAGATGTGGTGCCAGGGGTTCTCCGAGCCGGAGTCGGGCTCTGACCTCGCGTCGCTGAAGACCCGCGCGGTGCGCAACGGCGACGAGTACGTGGTCACGGGCCAGAAGGTGTGGACCACGTTCGCCCACCACTCCAAGTGGTGCATGCTGCTCGCCCGCACCAACCCGGACGCGCCCAAGCACCGCGGGCTGACCTACTTCCTGATGGACATGGAGCAGGACGGCGTCGAGGTCCGGCCGCTGCGCCAGATCACCGGCGAGGCCGAGTTCAACGAGCTGTTCATCGAGGAGGCGCGGATCCCGGCGGACAACGTGGTCGGCGGCGTCGACAACGGCTGGCGGGTGGCCATCACGACCTTGATGCACGAGCGCGCCGGGCTCGCGTTCGCGCTGCAGGCCCGCGTACAGGTCGCGCTGGGCGAGCTGGCCGACGAGCTCCGCGGCACGCAGGATCCGATCGTCCGCCAGCGCTTCGCCCAGATCGCCATCGAGGCCCAGGCGCTGCGGCTGCTGGCCTACCGGGGCCTGACGACCGCGATGAAGTCGGGTGAGCCGGGGCCGGAGGGCTCGCTGGGCAAGTGGCTGTGGGCGGACCTCAACCAGGCGCTGACCACGCTCGCCATGGACGCGCGCGGGCCGGCCGCCCAGCTCGTCGACGACACCTGGACGTACCGCTTCCTGCGCGCCCGGGCGAACTCGATCGAGGGCGGCACCACGGAGATCCTCAAGAACATCGTCGCCGAGCGCGTGCTCGGCCTGCCCAAGGCGCGCTAGGAGAGACGACATGGACTTCGACCTGACCGAGGACCAGAAGGAGATCAAGGGCGTCGCGCGCGAGCTGCTGGCCGCGCGCTCGCCGTGGGCGAAGGTGCGCGAGGCCGCCGCGGCCGGCGCCTACGACGACGCGCTGTGGCGCGAGCTCGTCGGGCTCGGCTGGCCGGGCATCGCGGTCGCCGAGGAGCACGGCGGGCAGGGCCTGGGCACGATCGAGCTGGCGGTGCTGCTCGAGGAGCTCGGCTACGCGTGCGCCGCGACGCCGTTCCTGTCGACCGCCGCGGCCGCGGCCGCCATCCAGGCCGGCGGGACGCCCGACCAGCAGGCGCGCTGGCTGCCAGGCCTGGCGTCCGGCGAGCTGTCGGCGGCGATCGGGACCGGCGAGCTGGCCGCGGACGCCGAGGGCGCCGCCGTCGCCGTGGTCGTGACGGGCCCCGCCGAGGCCGTGCTCGTGGAGTCGCCGCAGGCCGAGCCGTTCACGTCCGTCGACCCCACGCGCCGCTTCGGCCGGCTGGGCACGACCGAC
>JAICUS010000619.1 GCA_025935735.1 Solirubrobacteraceae bacterium
CCAACTGGTACCGCCGCACCTAAAGGGGACAGTCCCCTTTAGGTTTGGATCGGGCGCTGGGCGAGGGCCTCGACGAGCTCGGCGTAGCGGGCTCGGCGGTTTCCGCCGGCGTGGGCGAAGTAGCTGAGGAGGCGCTCGCAGTCCAGCCACGCGGGCGCGCATCCGTCGAGGACCGCGGGGTGGCTGCTCCAGGGCCAGTCGGCCGGGGAGCGGCAGAGGCGGGCGTCGACCGGGTTGCGCGCGATGTAGGCGGCGACCATCCACACCTGGGCGTCGCTCTCCGCGCGGACGGCGCCGTATCGGTGCTCGAACAGGTGTCCCGTGCGGCCGTGGCGCCGATTGAACCGCTGCGCGTATGGCCCGTGGAGCCGCTGGATCCCGATGCCGAGGTTCGGCTGGCGCGTCTCGATCAACAGATGGACGTGATTGGTCATCAGGCAGTACGAAAGGCAGCGCCAGCCGAGCTTCCAGCTGACGCGGGCGAGCGTCGCGAGGTAGTTGCACCGGTCGTTGTCGTCGAGGTAGATGCTCCGGCGGGCGTTGCCGCGGGCATAGACGTGGTGGACGCCGGCTTCGTATTCGTTTCGCGGTGTGCGAGGCATGCCGGTCCTAGCCCACCGGCCGGCGACCTCGCCCCTAAAGGGGACAGTCCCCTTTAGGTGGCCGGCAGGCGGAAGTCCATCTGCGCCGGGAGCTCGACGAGGTCCATCTGGGCCTTCTGGAGCTTGCCGGCGTAGTCCCAGTTCATGGACTGCCAGCGGGTGAACTGGTCGAGGACCCAGATGCCCGACTGGCGCGAGCCGTTGCCGGACTTGCCGTTGCCGCCGAACGGGAGGTGGGCTTCGGCGCCGGAGGTGGAGTTGTTGACCGACACCATGCCGGCGGTGATCCGCTCGCGGAAGCGGAAGGCGTGCTCGCCGGAGCGCGTGTAGATCGCCGACGAGAGGCCGTAGCCGTGGCCGTTGGCCAGCTCCATCGCCTCGTCGAACGAGGAGAACCGGGCGACGCCGACGATCGGGCCGAACGTCTCGGTGGAGTACAGGTCGTCGTCCGCCCGCACGCCGACGACCAGCGCCGGGTGGTAGAAGAGCCCGGCCTCCGGATCGCCGAGGAAGCCCTCGCGCGGGTTCGAGGACGTGATCCGGCCCCGCGCGGTCGAGCCGTGGACGGTGTGGTGGTCGCGGATCAGCCCGAGCCAGTCCTCGAAGCGCTCGGCGAAGCGCTCGTGGATCATCGGGCCGTACAGGACGTCGGCGAACGGGTCGCCGACAGGCGCCGACGCCAGGCGCTCCGAGAGCTTGGCCACGAACTCGTCGTGCACGGCGGAGTGGACGATCGCCGTGCCCAGCGACGTGCAGCGCTGGCCGGCGGTGCCGAAGCCGCCGAACAGCGCGCCCTCGACCGCCAGGTCGACGTCCGCGTCGTCCATCACGACCATCGGGTTCTTGCCGCCCAGCTCCAGGCAGGGCGACTGCAGGTGGCGCCCGCACAGCTCGCCGATCTTCGACCCGACCGCGCTGGAGCCGGTGAACCCGACCTTGTCGACGAGCCCCTCGGACAGCGCCAGAGAGAGCCCCTCGAACGTGTCGCCGCCCGACGCCTGCACCAGGTTCAAGACACCGCCCGGGACCCCGCCCGCGTGGAAGAGCTTGACCAGCGCGTCGCCCAGCGCCGCGCTGTACTCCGCCGGCTTCCACACGACCGCGTTGCCGCACAGGATCGCCGGCACCAGGTACCAGGCCGGGACCGCGACGGGGAAGTTGCCGGCGGTGACGATCGCGGCGACGCCCACCGGGACGCGGAACGTGAAGAGCTGCTTGTCGGGCATCTCCGACGGCACGGTCTGCCCGTACAGCCGCCGCCCCTCGCCGAGGAAGAAGTCGCACGTGTCGACGATCTCCTGCACCTCGCCCAGCGACTCCGGATACGGCTTGCCGACCTCGCGGGTGACGAGGCGGGCCAGCGCCTCCTTGTTGGCCTCCACGAGCCGGCCGACCTGCGCGATCACCCGCCCGCGGGCGGGAGCCGGCACGCGCGCCCACTCGTTCTGCGCCGCCCGCGCGGCCCGCGCCGCGTCCACGAAGGTCGCCGCGTCGCCCAGCAGCACCTCGGCGACGACCTCGTCGGTGCGAGCGGGATTGGTCGAGGTCAGGCGGCCGCCAGGGGCGTCGCTGCGCGCCTCGCCCCCGATGACGGAGGCGATCGCGAGATCGGAGGCGATGGAAGTCATGGCGGAAGAGGCTATCCGCCTGCCAGCTGCGCCTTCAGCCGGTCCAGCACGGCGACGTCGCCCGGGTCGGCGCCGCGCAGCACGGCGGCGTACAGCGACACCAGGTCGCCGAGCAGCACGAGCGAGACGAGCCGCCCCAGCGGCGTCTCCCCGCGCGCCGGCACGCGGACGACCGCCAGCCCCGCCTCCTCGGCCAACCTGGCCGTGAGCTCCGCCCGCAGGACGTTGCGCGGATGCGCCCCGGGGTCGTCGAGGATCACGATCGAGAAGCGCCCGAGCTCGCGCAGCGCCGGCCAGGCCACGACCTCGTTGTGGTCGGCCTCCGGCAGCGGCGCGACGAACGCCGGCAGGTCGGCGTTCTCGTTGAGCTGGGTCTTCCAGCGGTAGGCGACCGCCGCGGCGGCCTCGGCGCCCACGAGCACCGGCACGGTCCCGTGCAGCGCGCGGGCGAGCGTCTTGGCCAGCCCCGCGTCGCCGCCGTCCGGCCCCCACTCGGCCGCCAGCGCCTCCGCCAGGCCGGCCGCCGCCTCGATCTCGTCGTGCAGCAAAGGCGCCGCGCCGGCCAGCCGCGCCGCCTCCAGCGCCGACACGAGCAGGTAGCCGACCGCCGCGCGCGGCTGGAAGCCGCCGGGGATCGGGATCACCGGCGCGCGGTCGCGCCGGGCGCGCTCGGCCAGCGGCCCGCCCGTGGTGACCACGAGCCGCGGGGCGCCGCGCAGCGCCGCCTCCTCGTAGGCCGACAGCGTCTCCTCGGTGCGCCCCGAGTAGCTCGAGCACAGCACGAGCGTCGACGACCCCGCCCAGCCAGGCAGCCCGTAGCCGTCCCACACCGCCAGCGGCCGCGTCAGCCGCTGCCCGAGCGCGCCCAGCGCCAGCCGGCCGCCGATCGCCGAGCCGCCCATGCCGGCCACGATCACCCCGCCCACGGCATCCACCGGCCCGGCGCCGGAGGACTCGACGCGCCACAGCGCGTCGCGCAGGTGGATCGGCAGGTCCAGGACCTCGGCCAGCTGGCCGCTGGAGTCCACGGCCGCCACGGCCTCGCGATCGAGCGTCATCAAAACAGCAGCGCCCCCTCCGGCAGCGTCACGCCCGGGAAGAGCCGGGCG
>JAICUS010000098.1 GCA_025935735.1 Solirubrobacteraceae bacterium
GGCCGCGGGCGCTGGCGTAGAAGGCGACGACGGAGGCGAGGACGGTGACGGCCAGCCAGGGCGAGGTCATCACGCCGGCGACGCCGTGGGCGCCGGTGAGCGCCTTGATCGCCACGTCGGAGACGCCGAACAGCACGCCGGCGGCGGCGCCGAGCATCGCCCCGTGGTGGTGGTCCGGGGCGCCGATGTGCTTGCCGCCGATCAGCAGCGCGCCGATCACCAGCATCCCGCCCTCGAAGGACACCATGCCGGCCAGCGAGTAGGCCGAGTGCGCGCCGTGGGTGGCGGGCAGCGTGATCACCAGCAGCAGCAGGCCCAGCGCGGTCATCGCCACGCCGATCCACTGCCGCGGGCCGACCTGGAAGCCGAAGATCCGCTCGGCGAGGACGGCGAGGATGACGACGCCGGTGGACAGCACCGCCTGGACGACCGACAGCGGGGCGAAGGCCAGCGCGGCCACGTGGAAGAACCAGGCGCCGGTGGCCACGGCCATGCCGATCGCGAACCACCTGCAGGCGTAGAGCTGGCGGGCGGAGCGCAGCGGGTGCCGGATGTCGACCGACGGGGCCTCGTTGGCGCCCTTGTGCTTGTAGAGAAAGCCCAGCTGCGTGGCCACAGCGCAGGCCAGCGCGAGCAGGATGCCCAGATTCAGCGACACGTGTCCTCGTAGGTCAGTCGGTGGAGTTCTCGCCCGCCGCCCCTTGAGGGGGTTCGGTGTCCCCGGCGAGTCCTCCTCTACATCGGTCCCCAGACCGGCGGCCTTGAGCCGCAGGTTCGCGCCAGCGTAGCCACGGCCATAAGCCGCAGATCAAGATTCCCCCCGAATGGCTGGGCAGACTCCCGAATCCCGGAGTGGCGTGTCGCGACCATGACGCCGCCGCTGCTGCTGATCGACGTCGACGGCGTGATCTCGCTCTACGGCGCCGCTCGCGCGGGCTCCGACGGGCTCGTGGGGACGCTCGTGGACGGCATCCCGCACCTGCTCTCCCGGCGCGCCGGCGCCATCTTGAGGGCTCTCATGAGAGATTTCGAGTGCGTCTGGTGCACCGGCTGGGAGGAGCGGGCGGACGAGCACCTGCCGGCGCTGCTGGACCTCCCCCGCGGCTGGCCATATGTTCGGTTCCCGGACGCGCCGGCGCTGGACGCCCATTGGAAGCTGGCGGGGATCGACGCGTTCGCCGGCCCTTCCCGGCCGCTCGCCTGGGTCGACGACGCCCACGACGCGAGCTGCCGCGCCTGGGCGGCCGCCCGCCCGGGCCCGACCCTGCTCGTGACCACCGCGCCGGACGTCGGGCTCACCGAGGCCGACGGCGAGGCACTGCGGCGCTGGGCTCAGGCGCAGGACGCGACGCGGTAGCGCCCGAGCGCGGCCCGCAGCCGCAGCCGGTCGCGCACGACGAAGGGCCGCACGTGCAGCGCCCGGGCCGCGCCGGGGCCGAGGCGGCGATGGACCCGGGCGGTGCGCTCGAGCGTCCGGGCGAGGCCGCGGGGGATCTCCGGTGCCGCGAGGCGGGGCGGCGGGGCGGTCGCTCCGATCGGCCGCAACGCCGCGACGGCGCGGCGGGCGTCCCGCACGCCGTTCGGGCCGTCCAGCTGCAGCGAGGTGATCGCCGGCCCGCTGAGCACGCGCGCATTGGCTTGGCTGTCGTAGTAGGCGACCAGCGCGCCGTGGACGTGCAGGAAGCGATACGGGTTGTCGGCCAGGCCGCGGACGCTGACCATGCGGCAGGCCGGCTCGGAGGTGACGTACGTGGGGCCGGAGCAGGGCGGCGCGAAGCGCGCGCAGTCGTCGTACACGAGGCTGTGCGCGGCGCCTTCGCGCTGGGTGTGCGTGTAGAGCTGGCCGTCGTGGGTCGGCCCGAACCACAGCGCGCCCGGGAAGCCGGCCGGCGCGCGGGCCTCGTCGGCCGGCGGCCGGGCGGCCGGGTCGCAGCCGCCGGGGTCGTAACGGTCGCCGCTGCCGGGCCGCCAGCTCGCCAGCCCGCTCGAGGGCGTGCCGTTCGTCAGCCAGGTCTCACAACTGCCGTCCGAGGCCATGGAGTAGACCTCGGCGGCGTCGGCGTTCTCGCTCGGCAGGTTGCGGTCGCTCGTGAACAGGATGCGCGAGCCGTCCGGCGACCATTCGGGCAGCACCTCGTCGCCCTCGGTGTCCGTCAGCCGAACCGGGTGGTGTCCGGTGGCGTCCGCGGTGTAGAGCTCGCCGGCGTACCAGCACTCGTCCTCGCCGCAGCGCAGGCCGTGACGGTCGCGCGTGGAGCTGAACGCGAGCCGCTGCCCGTCCGGGGACCACGCGGGCTGCTGCGCGCCGGCGAGCAGCCGGTGCGACGGGCCGCCCGCCGCGGGGACGGTGCGGATCTCCGGCCGGAAGCGGGCACGGCGATTCAGCTGCGTCAGCGTGTAGGCGATCAGCCGGCCGTCGGGCGACCAGCGCGGGGTCGACAGCGTGGTCAGCCGCGGGAACACGCGCGCGTGCGCGAGGACGCGCTCCGCTCCGGTGGCGAGGTCGCGGACGACGATGCTCGACGTCCAGTCCCGCGGCCGCCGGCCGGCGATGCGGTTGAAGGCCAGCGCGGCCCCGTCCGGCGACCACACCGGCCCGACGTCGACCACGTGCCGCTTCAGCGGGGTCACCGGCCGCGCGGCGGCGCCGTCGAACACCTCGATCTGCGAGGACTCCCCGGGCGGGCTGCTCGAGAGCGCGAGCCGCGCCCCGTCAGGAGACCACTGCGGCTCGGCCAGGCTCCGGCGCGGCGGCGGCGCCACCAGCACGTGCGCGCCGCTGCCGTCGGACCGCGCCGCCCAGATCGCGCCGCCGTGCACGTACGCGATCTCCGCGGGCCCGCTCGGAGCCGCGAGCGCGAGCCCGGCTGCCGCGACCGTCGCCGCCCACACACCGCCTTTATGCCCGCTCGGACGCCGCTACAGCCACTCGGTGTCGAACGTCCGGCTCAGGTGGATGTCGATCTGGCGCAGCGGCCCGTCGCCCGTGTTGGTGAAGGCGTGCGGCATGCCGGCGGGCGCGATCGCGATCTCCCCCGCGCCGACCTCGCGCTCCTCCTCGCCCAGCACGAACGTGCCGCGCCCCTCCTGCACGATCAACACCTCGGCGTACGGGTGCCGGTGCAGCGACGGCCCGCGCCCGGGCGGCGCGTCGACGAAGATGATGCACACGTCGACGTCGTGGTCGGCGCCCACGAGCTCGCGGGCGATGTTGCTCAGGGGGAGCTCCTGCTGGGTCAGGACGGGCATCCGCCAATCATGCCGCAGGCAGCAGATCTCCCACGGAGAGCGACAGACCCGGGAGCAGAGGCGACTCGAGGAGCTGGTCGGCGGCGAGCTCGAGCGCGTCGTCGACTCCGCTCGTCGCCCGGCTCCGCCGGTAGACGAGCATGGTGCGGCTGGCCGTGTCGGCCAGCCAGAGCTCGCGGACGCCGTGCCGCTCGTAGAGCTCGCGCTTTCGGCCGATGTCATAGCGCCACGTGCCGGGGGAGCGGACCTCCACGACGAGATCCGGGGGCCGCGGAGCATTCGCGGCGTCCAGCGGCAGCTCGCCGTCGAACCACAGCACGTCCGGCGCGAGCACATTGCCCTCGTCCAGGACCACGTTGAGAGGGAGGGAGACCGCACCGCGTCCGGGCGGTGAGTCGACCCACTCTGCGAGCGCCCGGAATGTCCATCCGCACACCTGCTGGTGCAGCACCGCAGGCTCGCTCACGACGACGACCCCGTCGATGAGCTCGGTGCGGCGCCGGTCCTCGCGTGCGAGATACGCATGCGCGGTCAATCGCTCAGCGACACCGGCCATGATCCCGAGGATACGTGGGCCATGCGATCGAGAGGGCCGGGCGAGCGAACCTCGCCCCCGATGAGTTCCGGCGGCGGCCCGCGTCTCTGCTGGTGAACCCACCGATTGGAGCCCCGAGATGACCGTCGTCGCCACCACTCCCCGCCGCCTCGCCGCCGCTCATGCATTCGTCGTGCCGGTCGTGCGCGAGGTCGAGCCACCGCGGTCGGCGCCCGCCGCGGGCGTCTGGTAGGTCAGAACGCGCGGTTGTCCGGGTCGCCGAGCAGGACCGCCTCGGCCTCCTTGAACGGGTGGTTCAGGGCCTCCGTCTCGAGGAAGGTCATCAGCAGGCGCTCGAGCGGCACGGCCTGGCGCCACATCACCGCGACCCGCGTCGTGGGGCCGCCCGCGAAGTGGGCCTCGGCGACCTCGCGGGAGAACGTCGCCGAGACGAACGAGGCCGGGCGGCGCCGCGGCAGCGGGCCGTCGGTGGCCGCGCCGCGATAGACCGGGAGCGCGGCGGCGCCCAGGAGCGACCACAGCTCCCGAGTGAACGCGAGCCGGGCGAGCAGGTGCGCGGCCCGCCGCTCGCGCGCCCACTCGCCCGCGAGCGCGCGCGGGTCGCGGACGACCTTGCCGCTGTAGGGGCAGAGCCCGAGCTCGGCGAGCACGATCGCGTGGCCCTTGACGACCTCGCCGGAGCCCGGGTGGCTGACGAACACGGCGGCGAAGCGACGATCCATCTCGGCAGACTCCCCCAGGAACTCGTCGACGAGGGCGAAGAGCCGCGGATCGCCCTCGCGCCGGGCGATCGCGCCCGCGACGTCGATCCCGCCGAGCCGGTCGCGGCGCGCCGCCAGCCATTCGCGAGCCCGCCGGCGCTCTTCCCCCACGCGCCGCAGCGTCGACTCCCGCACGCGAGGCTCGCAGGCGACGTCCCCGGGACGATCGAACCGGCGGACGGCCTCGGCGAGGGAGGCAACGACGTCATCCGCCGCCCGCCGGCCATCGCGAGCGAACTGGAAGCCCCGGACGTCCTCCACGGGCAGCTCCCACCGCGCCCCCGCATCCTCGAAGCCGAGCACCTCGACCGCGAACATGCCGGTCTCCAGATTCACGCCCGTGACGGCGACCGGAGTCCGTCGGGCATCGAGCAGCCGCCCGCGGTTCCCAACGACCAGGTCGGCGAGCTCGCCGGCCCGGAACTCGCTGTCCGGGGCCGCCCGCGGGTCGGACTCGTAGACCCCTGTCATCGCGTGAACCCTAGAGCGCGAGCGTGATCCGCCCCGCAGGCCGATCGCCGGGCTGCCCGCGATCCGCAGAATCGAGCTCGCGCCGTGCTGACCCGTGTAGACGCGGCCCGCGATCCGCAGAATCGAGCTCGCGCCGTGCTGACCCGTGTAGACGCGGCCCGCGGCGTTGCGCGTGCGCGTGTTCGGATCCCGGGTGTAGGTCGACGTGCGGTAGACCCTGGTGCTGGTGGCCTCGGGGAAGAAGAACTCGCCCGAGCGCACGACGTGGCCGCGCGAGTAGCGCGTGCGGCTGTGACTGCCGCCCGTGTGCACCTTGACGTGGATGTGTGGTGCCCGCCCCTGGTAGAAGCCGGGATAGATCGTCGTGAACCTCACCAGGCCGTCCGCGTCGGTGAGCTGCACGCCGCGCAGCCACGTCTGGCCGACCGTCCCCTGGCTCGACTCGTCCGAGTACGCGCCGAGCCCGTCGGCGTGCCAGATGTCCACGGCCGCGCCTTCACCGGCCGGCACGTACCGCGTCGAGCACGGTGATCCGCAGCCGCAGCGGCACTCCGATGCGCCCGAGCCGGATGTCCGAGCGGATGCGCTCCAGTGCGACGTAGAACGGCGCCTCCTCTTGCGAGGCGGCGAGCCTGCACGCCCCGGCCGCCAGCGCCTCGTCGGTCGAGGCCTCGCCCGAGGATGCGGCCGCCGCCGAGCAGCACGAGCGCCGCCCGCCAGAGCGGCCTTCAGCGCATCGCGGCGGTTCAGCGAACGTGACAACGGGTCTCCTCAGCCTGCCGTCGAGCGCCCAGGCCAGCGCCCAGCCTGCCAGGGTCTCCGCCGACAGCCGGAACCGCACGGCGCCGGCCGATTCTCCCAGGCCGCGGCGAACCTCTCCACCAGGTCCGGCCGCACGCGGCAGCCCGTGAACGCGGCGCGCAGCAGCATGGCCGCGATCCGCCGCGTCACGCCCCCCTCGGGCGCGAGCACGAACGCCACCACGGGCAGCGCACCACGCCGCAGCTCGATCCGCCAGTCGCCGCTGGGCAACCGCCGGCCCGATATGCCCGGCCGGACAAGCGCGGCCAGCCATGCACCACACGCTGCGCGCGTCTCTGTGAATCCCATGCGCCCAAGGCTCTCGCGAAACCCCCGGAAATCGCCTGAGAGAGCGCTGGGGTTGTGATCGGAAAGAATTACTTGTCTTACAGCGGTAAAAGCAGCTATTCTTTCTATATGGTCCGGGCGCACGCCTATTCGCGATATGCACGGGATGCCGCGAGCCTGCTCGGCGAGCGCATCCTCATCGCTCGCCGCCAGCGACGATGGTCGCAGCGCGAGCTCGCCGAGCGAGCGGGAATCGCCGTTCCGACGTTGCGCAAGGTTGAGAAGGGCGACCTTGGCGTCACGCTCGGCACCGCCTTCGAGGTGGCCGCGCTCGCCGGCGTGCCGCTGTTCGACAACGATGCCGATCGCCTGAGCGCCGATCTGGACCGCACTGTCGCTCGCGGCGCCCTGCTGCCGCAGCGCGTGCGGCCGCGAAACCGGCCCGTCCGGGATGACTTCTAGTCCGCCCGACGAGCAATTCGTCTGGGTCTGGCTTCCGGAGGCGGATGAGCCCGTGGTCGCTGGACGCCTCGAGCCCGTCGGCGACCTGATCGAATTCAACTACGGGCGGAGCTACCTCGGGCGAGCCGACGCCATTGCGCTCTACCTGCCGGAGCTGCCACTCGTCGCGGGTGCGCTGCCGCCTCCCGCAGGCATGCGCATGGCTGGCTGCATCAACGATGCGGGGCCGGATGCATGGGGCCAGCGGGTCATCATGCAGCTTCTCCTGGGCGACCGCAGCCGCGACGCGGACCCGGGTGACCTCGATCCCCTGACCTACCTCCTCCTCTCCGGGTCCGATCGCATCGGCGCGCTCGACTTCCAAGCGTCTCCGGAGCGGTACGTGCCGCGCACCGAGAGCACGGCGTCGCTGGAAGAGCTGATGGAGGCGGCCGACCGGGTGGACCGCCGCCTTCCGCTGCCGCCGGGGTTGGATCGCGCGCTGCTTCACGGCAGCTCCGTCGGCGGCGCCCGGCCCAAGGCGCTGATCGACGACGCGGCGAGCGGCCGGAAGCTAATCGCCAAGTTCTCGTCCTCCACCGACATCTATCCGGTGGTCCAAGGCGAGTTCGCGGCAATGGAGCTCGCCCGTCGCGCCGGCCTCGACGTGGCATGCGTGGAGCTCGTCGACGCACTCAACCGCAAGGTCCTGCTCGTCGAGCGATTCGATCGCGTGCCCGGAACGCGCCGGCGCCGAGCACTCGTCTCAGCGCTGACGATGCTCCAACTGGACGAGATGATGGCGCGGTACGCGAGCTACGCCGATCTCGCCGAGCTCGTGCGCTCGCGCTTCACCGACGCTCGCGCCACGCTCCGCGAGCTCTTCTCGCGGATCACGTGGAACATCTTGGTGGGCAACACCGACGACCATGCACGCAACCACGCCGCTTTCTGGGACGGAGATTCCCTGACGCTCACCCCGGCGTATGACATCTGCCCGCAGAGCCGCTCCGGGGGAGAGGCGACCCAGGCCATGGCATTCGGGTCCGACGGAGATCGGTACAGCCAAGTGGCCCGCTGCCTGGACGCCGCGCGGACCTATCTGCTCACCGCGGCCGACGCCCGCGAAATCATCGATCACCAGATCCACGTGATCACGACGGAATGGGAAGAGGTCACCGAGCTGGCCGCCATGACCACAGTCGATCGCGAGTACTTCTGGCAACGGCAATTCCTCAACCCCTATGCGCTCGAGTCCTATTGAGCGACCGCGGACGAACAGGCCTCGGGTCGGTCCCTGCCGCGAAGCGGTTGGCGAACCCTGGTGGCTGTGACGACCGCCCGCCGCCTTCGGCCCTCGCCTGAAGTGCTCGAGCGATTGCTGTTGCCCGATGGGGAGCCGGCGCTCGTGGATTCGTCCGGCCTCCTGCTCGACGCCGGCGCGCCACTGCTGGCCCAGAACCCGGCCGCACGGCCGCTCTCCTCATTCGACGTCCCGGCTCTCGTGATCCTCGGCGAAGCCGGTTCTGGCAAGAGTCACCTGCTCGCGGCGCACGCTGCACGGCTCAAGGAGGCGGATCGCGCGGCGCACCTCGTCGATCTCGGCGCATACGGCTCGGAGGCGCGCCTCGAACGAGCGCTCTTCGGAGCGTCAGCCTGGACAAGCTGGCGCGAAGACCACGGCGGAGGGTTCCTGCACCTGCTGCTCGACGCGTTCGACGAAGCACGACTGCGGAGCTCGACGGTGTCCGAACTGCTGCTCGAAGAGCTGCGGAACGCGCCGGTGCACCGCCTCCGCGTGACGATCTGCTGTCGCCCTGGGCTGTGGTCCGCAACGCTTGGGGAGCGTCTTGCCGAACGCTTCGGAACCGAGCTTCTGATGGTGCATCTGCTCGGGCTGACACGCGGCCAGATCATCGCCTGGGCCAGAGAGGCAGGCGCTGACGCAGACGCGCTCATCGAACAGGTCGCACTGCGGGGTCTATCGGGGCTCGCGAGCCGACCGCTGACCTTGGCCCTCCTGTTGCAGGCGGTTGCGTCCGGCGGCCTGCCGTCGTCGGAATGGGAGATCTTCGAGCAGGGCCTGACCGCGTTGTGCGACGAGCCCGATGAGGATCGTCGCCTCGACGCTGCCACGCGACCGCTGCTCGCGCCGAGAGGACGGATCGCCGTCGCTCGTCGCATCGCCGCCGCCATGCTGTTGGCCGGACGCGTGGCGATCAGCCAGTCACTCGCTCCTGCGCCCGACGTCGTAGGTCTGGTTGAGCTCGCCGGCGGTGAGGAGCCGGATGAGAGCGGCGTGGCGGTGCAGCGCATCAGCGTCGGGCCGAAAGAGCTGGCCGATGCCCTGAACAGCGGACTCATGACCGCCGGCCGCGACACGCAGGAGCTTCGCTTCGGCCATCAGAGCTACGCGGAGCACCTGGCGGCTAGTTGGCTGGCGGTTCACATCCCGGGCGAGCGCGCGCTCGACGTGCTTGGCGAGCCAGAGGACGCGGAGCGGCACATTGTTCCTCAGCTACGCGGCGTCGCAGCTCGCCTGGCCGCTCGAGACGCCGCAGTCCGTGCGCACCTGCTGGTCCATGAACCCACCCTGTTGTTGGACGCGATGTCCGAGGCAGGCCCGCAGGAGCGCGAGCAATTGACGGCAGCCTTGCTCGATGTCGCTCCCACCGAACGACTCGATCTGTGGGATCCAGCTTTCCACACACGCCTGAAGGTCCTGGGTCATCCCGGTCTCCCCGACGGACTGCGCCCCGTCATATCCGATCCGTCTGCGCCGCCGCGGACCCGCGAGCTCGCCGTCGAGATCGCCCGAGCCACCCGCGCGGCCGGCCTGGGCGATCTCCTCGCTGACGTGGCGCTCGGCGAACATCGCGCTGACGTCCTTCTGCGCGAGCGCGCGGTACGCGCGCTCGGCGCCATCGCTGATCGAGGACTGCTCGACCGCCTTCGGCCGCTCGCGCTCGCGCCACAAGACGGCGATGAGGACGCCGAACTCAAGGGCGCCGCCTTGGAGCTGCTGTGGCCGGAGCAGCTGACCGCAGAGGAGCTGTTCCAACTTCTGACGCCGGCGAAAGCGCGATTGGTCGGTACGTATCGGATGTTTCTGCACAGCGGCTTGCTCGACCGACTCGACGATGAGGCATTGCCCGTCGCGCCGCGCTGGGCGGGGGAGCACGCCGACCCATTCGGCGACGACGCGCTGACCGAGCTCGCGGATCGCCTGCTCGAACGCGGCTGGAAGAGACGAGCAAATCCCGGAGTACTGGAGGCGTTCGCCGAGGCGGTCGGCGAGATGCTTGAGCGCCATGGGCAGCTCAGCGGGGGTCGGCTGCGGATCCTCGACGACGATGAGTACCGCCGCTCGGTGCTCGAGTCGCTGGTTTCGCGCGTGCTGCGCCGCGAGGTGGGGCTCCGCACGCCTCAGTTCTGCGATCCGCCGCTGCTGATCGCCGGCACCGACCTGCCGTGGACACTCGGGCGACTGGCGGCAGCACGTGGCCGGCCGGCGGCCTGGGTCTGGTCGCGCTGGGCGCACCTGGCATGGCAGGACCACGATCCGGCGCAGACCGAGGCCATCTTCGATGCGCGCGACCGCAGCCCGCTGCTGCGGGCCGTTACCGAGTACCGCGTCGCCGCCTGGCCGCTCGACACGCCCGCCGCACAGCGAGCTCGTGCGGTGAGCAGCGCCGCCGAGGCGTCGGAGTCGGTCGCCGAGACGCCGATCGGACTCTATGACTTGCTCGCTGAACCGCTCGCGCAAGGTGAGGCCGGCGAGCCGACTGCTTGGTCACTCCTGAGCTGGCTGGTCGCCGACGTCGACCAGCCCCGTGCACGACACCATCGCGAGCTGCGCGAGCCAGTGGTCGGCTCGCCCGGATGGCGACTGGCTGACGACGCGACGCGACAGCGGCTCGTCGCCCTCGCGAAGGCCTTCCTTGTCGAGACGAGCCCGCCTGCCGGCAACTGGCTCGGCGATGCGACGATCCCGCGCGAGGTGCTGGCCGGCGTTCGCGCACTCGAGCTGGTCGCGGATGTAGCGCCGGACTGGGTGGCGTTGGACGACCCCACACTGTGGACCGGTTGGACCCCCGCGCTCATCGGCCTGCCTTCTGACAGCGATCCCACCGAAGCGCTGCGCCGCCGGCTACGCGAGCGTGCCCACGCGGTTGCTCCCCAGGCCACACGAGATGCCGTGCTGGCGCGAGCCGACGGCGAGGCGCGGCGGCTGGGGCGAATGTGGACGATCGGCCGGTTCGCCTGGATCTGGGATGCGGAGTTGGAAGCCGCGCTCGATGAGCGGCTGAGGCGCGGAACGCTGGCCCCTGACGCCGTTGCCGACGTGCTCGCGGTCGCTCTTCAGCGCGGATCCGCGCTGCTCGAAGCCTGTGCCCAGGACCTGGTGAATCTGGGCCTGGAACGGAGCATCGACGATGCAGCGCGGGCAGTGGCGGAGCGCGCTGCTGACGCGCTGCTCCGCTTCGCGCCGGACGCCGGCTGGTCGGTCTTGTGGCCCGCGCTGCGAGATCAGCCCGGCTTCGGCCCAGCCGTGGTGCAGGCAAGCGCTGGCCTCCACGGCCCGACGCTGGCCGGCCGTATCTCGGGTTCGGCGCTGTCCGAGCTGATCCTGTGGTTGCTGCAGACCTACCCTCCGGAGTCAGATCCGCCGCTCGAGGGAACGCTCGGGCCGCGCGCTGTGATCGCGTTCTGGCGCGGCGTCCTGGTACGCGACCTCGTTGCCGCAGGCACGCCCGAGGCCGTGCACGGCATCCGGCGCCTGATCGCTCAACTGGGCGAATCGCCGTACCTCTTGCGCGCGCAGGTCGAGGCGCAGGAGACGATGCGCCGACGGCGTTGGCGCCCGCCCAGCCCGTCGGAGGTGATCAAGCTGGGTCTCGACGCGTCCCGTCGCGTGGTTGTCTCAGACCTCGACCTGCAACGTGTCTTGGTGGAAGAGCTACGCGACATCGCTCGCGCGCTGCACAGCTCGCCCGCGGTGCAGGACCTGTGGGGGACCGGCAAGCCTAAGTACGAGGAGGAGTGCTCCAGCTGGCTCGAGCGCCGGCTGACCGAGCGCCTACGAGGCCGCGGCACGATCGTCAATCGAGAGGTCGAAGTGCATCGCCGAGGCGGGCCGGGACTGGGCGACCGCACCGATCTGCTCGTCTCTGCCCTCGTCAGTGAGCGGGTCGAGGACGCCCCGGTCGTCGAAGTCGTCATCGAAGTGAAGGGCTGCTGGAACGCTGACATTCGCACCGCAATGCAGGACCAGCTCAGCGCCCGGTACCTCGGCGACGAAGGCCGCCGGTGTGGCGTCTACCTCGTCATGCACTTCGGGCCGAACGGATGGTCGGATTGCAACGACTGGCGACGGCGCGTCTGCGGACACATCGATGTGGACGCCTTGGGCGAGGAGCTTCACCGACAGGCGGAAGCGCTGTCCATCGCCGAAGGGCGGTCGATCGTCGCACTCGTCATCGACGGCTCCCAGCCGGTGAAGCCTTGACGCGAGGCAGCGCGTCGTCATGCCTGCCTCAAGAGACCCCGGCCGGTCGAAGACGAAGGGCCCGCACGAGGCGGGCCCTTCGCTCAGATCAGAGAGACCTAGCGGCGGTCGTCGTCATCGCCGCCGAGCTCGGCGCCGATGTCGTCGAACGAGCCGCCCGTCGGGCCGAAGCCCGCGTTGATCTCGTCCAGCTCCGTCGTGTCGAACGCCGGCCCGAAGCCCTGCAGCCCGTCGCCGTCGTCCAGCCCCAGCTCGGCCGCCAGGTCGTCGCCCTCGAGCAGGCCGACGTCGTCGATCCCGCGGGGGAGCGGCTCGGCCGGCTCGATCTCGATCGTGCGGTAGCGCTTCAGGCCCGTGGCCGCCGGGATCAGCTTCCCGATGATCACGTTCTCCTTCAGGCCCGCCAGGCGGTCGATCTTGCCCTCCAGGGCCGCGTCGGTCAGCACCTTGGTCGTCTCCTGGAAGGAGGCCGCCGACAGGAACGAGTCCGTGGCCAGCGACGCCTTGGTGATGCCCAGGATGATCTCGGCGTACTGCGCGGGCTCGCCGCCCTCGGCCTGCACGCGCTCGTTGATCCGGCGGAACTCGTGCCGGTCGACGAACTGACCGGGCAGCAGGTCCGTGTCGCCCTTCTGCTCGACGCGCACCTTCTTGAGCATCTGGCGCACGATCAGCTCGATGTGCTTGTCGTGGATGTCCACGCCCTGCGACTTGTAGACCTCCTGCACCTCCTTGACGAGGTACACCTCGGTGGCCGTGCGGCCGCGCAGGTCGAGCAGCTCGTGCGGGTACAGCGAGCCCTCGTTGAGCTGCGTGCCGGCCTCGATGGCCTCGCCCTCGGTCACGTGCAGGCGGGTCCGGCGCGGGAACGTGTGGCGGTGCTCCTCGCCGGCCTCGTCGGTGATCACCACGGTGCGGGCCTTGTCGGTGTCCTCCACCGACACGACGCCGCCGACCTCGGCGATCTTGGCCAGGCCCTTCGGCTTGCGCGCCTCGAAGAGCTCGACGACGCGCGGCAGGCCGTGCGTGATGTCCGCGCCGGCGACGCCGCCGGTGTGGAAGGTCCGCATGGTCAGCTGCGTGCCCGGCTCGCCGATCGACTGGGCGGCGACGATGCCGACCGCGTCGCCGATCATGGCCGTCTTGCCGGTGGCCAGCGAGCGGCCGTAGCACTTCTGGCACACCCCGGTGGTCGCCTCGCACTTGAGCACGGAGCGCACCGGGATCCGCACGCCCGCGCCGTTGGCGCCGGCCGAGTCCCGGTTGGCCGCCACGATCGCCGCGAGCGCCTCGCGCCCGATCTCCTCGCCCTTGGGGACGAGGATCTCCTTGCCGGACTTGACGTCCGCCGCCGCCACGCGGCCCACGAGCATGCCCTCGGGCTCGCCGTCGGCCTTGAACAGCGGCACCTCGAGGAACTCCTCGGTGCCGCAGTCCTCGATGCGGATGATCACGTCCTGGGCGACGTCGACCAGGCGGCGGGTCAGGTAGCCCGAGTCCGCCGTGCGCAGCGCCGTGTCGGCGAGGCCCTTGCGGGCGCCGTGCGTGGAGGTGAAGTACTCGATCACGTCGAGGCCCTCCATGAAGTTCGCCTTCACGGGCCGCTCGATGATCTCGCCCTTCGGGTTGGCCATCAGGCCGCGCATGCCGGCCAGCTGGCGGATCTGCTTGAACGAGCCACGCGCGCCGGAGTCGGCCATCATGTAGATGGAGTTCAGCCGGTCGGTGGTCTTGATGTTCTCGATCATGGCGTCCGCGACCTCGTCGGTCGCTGCGTTCCACTTGTCGGTGACCGCCTGGTGGCGCTACTCCTGGGTGATCAGGCC
>JAICUS010000009.1 GCA_025935735.1 Solirubrobacteraceae bacterium
AGAAGGCGAGCGCCGCGGCGCCGGGCGACCAGGCCCAGCTGCCCGCGCCGAGCGACGCCGCGCTCGACGCGCTCGCGCTCGACCCGCTCGAGCCGGCCATCGGCTTCGGGCTGGTCCCGCTGGTCGACCAGCAGGCCGGCGGCACGCTGCTGGCCCGCGTGGGCACGATCCGCCGCCAGATCGCCTCCGAGCTCGGCATGGTCATCCCGGCCGTGCGCATCCGCGACGACGTCAACCTCGACTCGCACGAGTACGTGATGCGCGTGCGTGGCACGGAAGTTGCGCGCGGCGGCGTGATGGCGGGCCACCATATGGCCATGAACCCGGGCGATGCGATGGGCCAGCTCCCGGGCATCCCGACCACGGAGCCCGCGTTCGGCCTGCCGGCCGTGTGGATCCCGGACTCCGGCCGCGCCGAGGCCGAGGCGCTCGGCTGGACCGTGGTCGACGGCGAGTCGGTCGTGGTCACCCACCTCACCGAGACGATCCGCAAGCACGCCGGCGAGCTGCTCACCCGCCAGGAGACGCGGCACCTGCTCGACCAGCTCAAGGAGGTCAACGCCGCGGTGGTCGACGAGGTCGTGCCCGACGTGCTGTCGCTGGGCGAGGTCCAGCGCGTGCTGCAGGCGCTGCTGCGCGAGGGCGTCTCCATCCGCGACCTCGGCTCCGTGCTGGAGGCGATCGGCGACAAGGCGCGGCTCACGCGGGATCCCGCGATGCTGGCCGAGTACGCCCGCCAGGCGCTGGGCCGCACGATCGTGGCGCCGTTCCTGGACGCCGAGTCCTCGCTGCGCGTGATCGCGCTCGACCCGCAGACCGAGCAGGGCATGGCGGAGGCGCTCGTGCAGACCGCCGACGGCGAGTTCCTGGCCATGGACCCGGCGCAGGCCGCGCAGATCGTCGACTCCGCCGCCTCCCAGGTCGAGATGGCCATGGCCATGGGCCACCGGCCGGTCCTGCTGTGCTCGGCCCGGGTGCGCCGCCACCTGCGCTCGCTGTGCGAGCAGCGACTGCCCCAGCTCGCGGTCTGCTCCTACAACGAGATCCCTGCGGGTATCGGGGTAGAGACAACCGGTGTGATCGGCGGCGCTGTAGCGGCAGCCGCCTAGTGCCGATAGGGGACTGAGAGATGGAAGCCTCCACGAGCAACGGCTCCGACGACGTCAAGACCTTCCGCGGGCGCAGCCTGGAGGAGGTGCTCCCGCAGATCCGCGCGGAGCTCGGTCCCGACGCGATCGTGCTGCGCCGCCGGGAGGGCCTCGGCGGCGGCGTCGGCGGCTTCTTCCAGCGCCCCTACGTCGAGGTCGACGCCCGCCCGGCGAACGCCGACGAGCGCCCGCTGGAGATCCGCTCGGACCGCGCGACGGCCGAGGGCCTGTCCTCCCCGGCCGTCCAGGCGCTGTTCGAGCAGGCCACACCGTTCGCCGACGCGCTGGCGGCGGCCGCCCGCGAGGCCCAGGACTCGTTCACGCCGTCGTCGGAGTTCTCCGCCGGCCTGTACGGGCCGCAGCCCAACGTCGAGGCCATCGCCGCGGCAGCGCCGGCGAACGACAGCATTGAAGAGAAGGACGAACCGGCGCCCGAGCCCGCCGGGGTTGGAAAGTTGCCGTATGAGCAACAAATCGACCCCACTGCCGAGGAAGACATCCCGGCCGAGCCCCTCACCCCCCTACCCAGCCAGCCGTTCGCCGAGCCCGCCCCGCGGTCCACGGAGCGCCCCCCATCAGCCGACGCCGCCGAGCAGCGCCTGATCGCCGCCGGCCTCACTCCGGCGCTCGCCGCCGACGTGGTCGGCGAGGCCGTCGCGCACGCGCTCCCGTTCTCCGCGCCGCGCAACATGAAGCGGCTCGTCCGCGCGGCGCTCGCCCGCCGCATCCCCGTGCTGGCGCAGCTCGGCCCGGGTCCCCGTGTCCTCGCCTTCGTGGGCGGCGGCGGCGCCGGCAAGTCGTCGGCCGTCGCGCACCTCGCGCTCGCCTACGCGCAGGCCGGCGCGGACGTGGCCGTCATCTCGCTGCGCGGCGACGGTGCCCTGGCCGCCCGTCTGGAGCCGCGCGGCGTCGCCGTGATCCCGGCCGACACCGCCGAGCAGGCAGAGATCCGCCTCGGTCAGCGCGCCCCGCTGGTCACCCTGATCGACACGCCGGCCACCGGGCCGTCGCACCCCGCCGCGCAGGTCAAGGCGCTCGCCGCCGACCTGAAGGCGCTCGGCGCCGCCGAGATCCACCTGGCGCTGCCGGCCACGCTCAGCGCGGCCGCCGCCGGCGAGGTCGCCGCCGCGCTCGCCCCGCTCGGGCCGACGCACGTCGCGCTGACCCACACCGACGAGACCGCGCGCCCCGGCGCGCCGCTCGAGCTGGCCCTCGCCGCCGGCCGCCCCGTGTCCTACGTCTGCGCCCGTGAGGGCGCGGAGCCCGCCGATCCCGCCACCCTCGCCCAGCAGCTGCTCCCCTGATGCCCGCTCCCACCGCCGTCAAGGCCCCGCCGCTGGAGGCGGGGCATCACGTGATCGTGCGCACGATCCACATCGGGATGATCCCCGGCACCGTCGACGCGGTCGCCGACGGCTCGGTCACCGTCGTGCTGACCGTCCGCGACGAGCGCTTCAAGCGGCTGATCGGCCACGAGATCGCCGTCGAGCTCAGCTCGGGCCGCGGCATCTACCGGCACGGCGGCACGCTGAAGGCCGACCGCGAGGGCACGCTGACCATCGCGCTCACCGGCGAGGTGGAGCGCATCCAGCGGCGCGAGTTCGTCCGCGTGGACGCCCACGTGGCCGTCAGCGTCCGCGGCATCGACGAGCCGCTCGGCGGCGAGACGAACACGCTCGACGTCAGCGGCGGCGGCATCCGCATCTCCGATCCCTGGAGCCTGCCGCTGGGGCTCGAAGTCCGCGTGGAGATCCGCCTCCCCGAGGGCGAGCCGGTCAACGCGCTCGGGCGCGTCGTCCGCGTCGCCGCCGAGGAGGAGAAGGGCATCAGCTTCGAGGACCTGGCGCGCCCCGACGAGGAGCGCCTGATCCGGTTCATCCGCGAGCGCGAGCGTCAGGCGATGCGCGCGGCGAGGGCTGCCTGATGGCCAAGAAGAACAAGGCCGAGAAGCCGCAGGCCGGCGCCGCCGAGGCGCCCGCCGTCCCGTCGGCGTCGGTCGCCGGCCACCCGCGGGCGAAGGCGGGCATCCGCCGCGCCCGCTCGCGCGCCGCGCTCGTCGTCTTCGTGCTCGTGCTGCTGTTCGGCCACCACGCCGGGCTGACCTGGTTCGACGCCACCTGGCGCGCGCTCGTCGCCGGCATCGCCGCCAACGTCGTGGCCTGGCGCTGCGCGGTGTTCGTGTGGCGCCAGCTGATCATCGCCGAGCTGCACCGGGCCGAGGAGATCCACGCCGAGCGCCGGCGCAAGGCGCTGGAGGCCCTCGAGCAGCGTGCCGCCGCGGCGGCCGAGGCGGCCAACGCCGCCTTCCAGGCGGCGTGACCCAGCCCATCCGCCCCGTCGGCTGGCGCGAGCCGTCCGTCGAGGGACCCGACGCCGTGCCCGCCGTGCCGCGCGTGCGGCTGCTCAGCCCCGCCGAGCGCGACGCCGCGCGGCGCCGCCGCGAGGAGCGGCGCAAGGCCCGCGGGAAATCGCCTCAAGTCCCACGCGGAGCGGTCGATCACAGAGCATGAGGTGACAAGGAGTCGCCTCTAAGCCCAATCACCCGATCAACAAGGAGCGTTGAATCATGGGCCTTCGTATCCAGAACAACATCGATGCGTTCAACACGCATCGCCAGCTGCAGCTCTCGAGCTCGGCTGCCTCGTCCTCGATGGAGAAGCTCTCCTCGGGGTATCGCATCAACCGTGCCGCCGACGACGCGGCCGGCCTGGCCATCAGCGAGCAGATGCGCGGCCAGATCGGTGGCCTCGACCAGGCCCAGCGCAACGCGCAGGACGGCGTCTCGCTCGTCCAGACGGCGGAAGGCGCCCTCAACGAGGTGCACTCCATGCTGCAGCGCCTGCGTGACCTGAAGGTGCAGTTCAACAACGGCACCCTCGACTCCGACGACCAGGACGCGATCTCCGCCGAGGTCTACCAGATCGGCCAGGAGCTCGGGAACATCGGCACCCAGACCTCGTTCAACGGCAACGCCCTGCTCGGCGGCGCGACCTTCAAGTTCCAGGTCGGCGCCAACGACGGCGAGACGATCAGCACGACGGCCGTGACGCTGTCGGGCGCCATCGCCTCGGGCGGCCTGTCGGAGATCAGCGGCCTGGCCTCGGCCTCCGCGGCCAAGACCGCCCTGTCGAGCGGCTCGCTGTCGAGCATCGACTCCATCGACGACGCGATCAAGAACGTGTCGACCGCCCGCGCCAACTACGGCGCGGTGCAGAACCGCCTCGACCACCGTCTGAACAACCTGGCGACCTACCAGGAGAACCTGACGGCGTCCGAGTCGCGCATCCGCGACGTGGACATGGCGGCCGAGATGACGACCTACACGAAGGAGAACATCCTTCAGCAGGCCGGCACCAGCATGCTGGCCCAGGCCAACCAGGCCCCGCAGCTCGTCCTTTCGCTGCTCCGCGGCTAGGAAGCTCAAGGTGATGCGGCGGCGGGCTAAAGCTCGCCGCCGCGTCTGCCGATCACTCCCTCGTATCCGACTGAGCGACACGGAGTCGCTTCGTTCCCGCACAAGGAGTCGATAGGCCAGATGAGCCTCCGCATCCAGAACAACATCGAGGCGTTCAACACGCATCGACAGCTGCAGATCTCCAGCGACGCCGCTTCGTCGTCGATGGAGAAGCTGTCCTCGGGCTACCGCATCAACCGTGCCGCCGATGACGCGGCCGGCCTCGCCATCAGCGAGCAGATGCGCGGCCAGATCGGCGGCCTGGACCAGGCCCAGCGCAACGCGCAGGACGGCGTGTCGCTCGTGCAGACGGCTGAAGGGTCGCTGAACGAGGTCCACAGCATGCTCCAGCGCCTGCGTGACCTGAAGGTGCAGTTCAACAACGGCACCCTCGACTCCGACGATCAGGACGCGATCGCGGCCGAGGTCGCCCAGATCGGTCAGGAGCTCGGCGACATCGCCAAGAACACCTCGTTCAACGGCAACAAGCTGCTCCAGGGCTCGACGTTCACGTTCCAGGTCGGCGCCAACGACAACGAGACGATCACCACGCAGGCGGTGACGATGAGCGGCGCGATCGCCTCCGGCGGCCTGTCCGAGATCACCGGCCTCTCCTCGACCGCGGCGGCCAAGACCGCCCTGTCGAGCGGCTCGCTGTCGACGATCGACCTCATCGACGACGCGATCAAGAACGTGTCGACCGCGCGTGCGAACTACGGCGCCGTGCAGAACCGGCTCGAGCACCGTATGAACAACCTGGCCACCTACCAGGAGAACCTCACCGCCTCGGAGTCCCGGATCCGCGACGTGGACATGGCGGCCGAGATGACCAGCTACACGAAGGAGAACATCCTTCAGCAGGCCGGCACGAGCATGCTCGCGCAGGCCAACCAGATGCCGCAGAACATCCTGCAGCTGCTCAAGGGCTGAGCCCCTCACAACCCTCGCAGCAGGCGGAAGCCCGGCCCTCGGCCGGGCTTTCGTCGTCTCTGGGGAACTTCGCTCAAGTTCCCCGCCGGGTGGTCGATCACCCTGGTGAGGCGACACGGAGTCGCCTTGCAGTAAGCCCTGGAAATTCATGATCAACAAGGAGCGTTGAGAAATGGGCCTTCGTATTCAGAACAACATCGATGCGTTCAACACGCATCGCCAGCTGCAGATCTCGAGCTCGGCTGCCTCCTCTTCGATGGAGAAGCTGTCCTCGGGCTACCGCATCAACCGTGCCGCCGATGACGCGGCCGGCCTCGCGATCAGCGAGAAGATGCGCGGCCAGATCGGCGGCCTGGACCAGGCTCAGCGCAACGCTCAGGACGGCGTCTCGCTGGTGCAGACGGCGGAGGGCTCGCTCGACGAGGTGCACTCCATGCTGCAGCGTCTGCGTGACCTGAAGGTGCAGTTCAACAACGGTACGCTGGACTCCGACGACCAGGACGCGATCGCCGCTGAGGTGTCGCAGATCGGCCAGGAGCTCGGCAACATCGCGAGCGACACCGAGTTCAACGGCAACAAGCTGCTGCAGGGCGCGACCTTCAAGTTCCAGGTCGGCGCCAACGACAACGAGACGATCACCACGACCGCGGTCACGCTGTCGGGCGCGATCGGCGCTGCCGGCACCGGCGGTCTGTCGGAGATCACGGCCCTCTCGACGACCGCGCTGGCCAAGACGGCGCTGTCGAGCGGCTCGCTCTCGACCATCGACGTCATCGACAACGCGATCAAGAACATCTCCACGGCCCGCGCCAACTACGGCGCGGTGCAGAACCGCCTCGACCACCGTCTGAACAACCTGGCCACGTACCAGGAGAACCTGACGGCGTCCGAGTCCCGGATCCGCGACGTGGACATGGCGGCCGAGATGACGAACTACACGAAGGAGAACATCCTTCAGCAGGCCGGCACGAGCATGCTCGCGCAGGCCAACCAGGCCCCGCAGCTGGTGCTGTCGCTCCTCCGCGGCTAGTACCCAACGAGGTTCGGATACCGGCAAGGGCGGTCCCTGAGGGGGCCGCCCTTCGCCGTTAACGGGCATCCCTCAAGTCCGGCCCGGGTATGACCGATGGTGCCGACGTGGAATCCCCCGAAGTCCTCATCGTCGTCCCCGCCCGCGCCGAGAGCGAGGCTGAGCTGGACCCCCTGCTGCAGACGCTCGTCGCGCTGCGCTCCACCGCGGCCGACGCGATGACGCTGGTGGTCGACCGCTCGCCCGGCCCGCAGGCCGCGATGATCGAGCTCGCCGCCGCCGAGGTGGGCTGCGCCTACGTGGCGCACGACCCGGCCGAGAGCCACTCCTCGGCGCTCAATGTCGGCCTGGTGAACGCCCCCAAGCACGACATGGACGCCTGCCTGTTCGCGCCCGGGCTGATCCCCGACGCCGGCTGGCTGCGCCGGCTGCGCGCGCGCACGGGCCGCGACGGCGCGCCCGCCGCCGTGGCCGGCGGCGCCGTCGTGAACCCGAACGGCAACATCCGCCAGGCGGGCTACTTCTTCTCGCTGTTCCGCCGCGGCTGGGGCGCCCGCATGGGCCGCGTGCCCGAGCGGCTGCTCGACGTCACCGACCCGCTGCTGTGCCCGGTCGGCTCCGAGCTCCAGCTCATCCGCCGCGAGTGGATCGAGCGCGTCGGGCTCTACGACGAGGGGCTCGACGGCGCGAACGCCGCGCTGGACTACTGCCTGCGGGTCACCGCCGAGGGCGGCGAGTGCGTGCTCGAGCCCACCGTGCGCGGGCGCGCGCTGACCGTCGCCGAGGGCGAGCCCGAGGATCGCGACGCCGGCGCGCACCGCCTGCAGCTCAAGCACGCCGGCATGAGCTTCCGCCAATGGGTCCCGGAGGTGCTGTGATGGAGCCGCTGCCCAAGACGCTGTTCGTCGGCTGGGGGGCCAGCGTGGTCGCCTACTACCGCTGCTTCCTGCCCGCCCTGGCGCTCGGCGCCGACTACACCGCCGGCACGGGCGAGCCGCCGCACCTGACGCTGTTCACCGGCTTCGGCGAGCGCGTGCCCACGGTCGAGGACTTCTTCGACTACGAGGTCGTCGTGCTGCAGCAGCCGCGCGGCACCGGCTGGCTGAAGCTGATCCGCGAGCTGCAGGACGCCGGCGTGCGCGTGCTCTACGAGATCGACGACTACATCCAGTCGGCGCGCAAGATCAAGACGCACGAGCTCGCGGAGATGTACGACGCCGAGTTCGTCGGCCGGATGGAGATGGCGATGCGGGTGACCGACGGCGTCATCTGCTCGACGCCGTACCTGGCGCGCCGCTACAAGTCGTTCAACCCGCGCACCTGGACCTGCCGCAACGGCATCGACCTGCGGCGCTACGCCTGGCCGAAGCCGCCGCGCGAGGGCGTGACCCTCGGCTGGTCGGGCGGCGTCGGCCACAAGGCCTCGCTCGCCCGCTGGGAGCCGGCCGTGCGCGCGGTCATGCGCGCCCGCCCCGAGACGCGCTTCGTGTCCGTCGGCCACCCGTTCGCGCGCGAGCTCGAGGAGGAGTTCGGGCCCGAGCGCACGCTCGCGCTGCCGCCCGGCAAGATCGAGGTCTACCCGGCGTCGATGACGCTGTTCGACATCGCGATCGCCCCGTCGGCCGAGAACAACCTGTTCCGCGGCAAGAGCGACCTGCGCTGGCTGGAGGCGAGCGCGCTGAAGCTGCCGCTGGTCGCGCACCCCGACGTCTACACCGACGTCCAGGACGGCGTCACCGGGCTCTTCGCGCGCACCGCCGAGGAGGCCGAGGCGGCGCTGCTGGCGCTCGTGGACGACGCAGAGCTGCGCGAGCGCATCGGCACCCAGGCCTACGACTACGTGGCCGCGAATCGCAGCGCCACGGTGACCGCCGAGGACTGGCGCGCGGTGCTGACCGAGGTCGCCGCCCCGGTGGCGCGCTGAACGAATCGCCTACAGGTCTTCGCGGACCTGCCGATCAATAGGGCGAGGCGACACGGAGTCGTCCTCGAGACCCGAGAACATCGATCGACAGGGAGTGTCGATCGCAGGGAATCCCGCCCACCCGGCGCGCAGGCCGGGCCGGTGCCTCTGCGGCCTCTCCCGCACGTCGCTCCACACAAGCTTCGGACCGCCGGCACGAGCCAACCGGGCATTCGCCCCCTCATGCCCCGCGAGCCGAGGAACAACAGGGCCATGCTGGAGGGCTGGCCCACACATACCCCACCGAGGGACGGATCGCGGCGGGCGGCCTTTCGAGGCCGCCCGTCTGCGTTAAGCGCCGCGCAGCGGGAAGCGCCAGCGCCGCTCGACGTGCGCGCGCAGCGCACCGGGGTCGTCGAAGCGGTCGAGTCCCGGCAGCGGAAGGTCGGCGAGGCCGAGCACGCAGTCGGCCTGCGACAGGCCGCTCAGCCACGCGACCCGGCTCGCGGGCAGCGCGAGGATGTCGGGGGCGTCCTCTCCGGCCAGCCGCTCGGCGACGGGGCCCAGCTCGGCGCCCAGGCGCTCGGCGTCCCAGCCGCGGGCGACGGCCACCAGCGTGACGTCGTCGCCGGCGCTGAACGCCGCCACGTAGTGGCCGAGCAGCTCAGGGTGGGCGACGAGCTCCTCCGCGGCGGCGAAGACGATGACGGAGCCGGCGTCGCCGAACGGCCGCGGCGCCGGCTCGGCCGGGCCGGCGGCCGCCTGCAGCACGCGGTGCGCCGCGCCGTGGCTGGGATCGGCGGCGACGGCGCGCGCGGCCGTGAAGCTCGCCAGCTGCAACGACGTGCTCGCGACCGCCGCGGCGTCGGCGGCGAGGCGCTGGGCGGCGCACCGCTGCGTCTCGGTGAGCCCCAGGGCCGCCGCGAGGTCGCGGCCGTTTGCGAGCAGGGTCCCCAGGAAGACGCGCAGGTGCTCGACGGCCTCCAGCAGCTCGGCCGGCGAAGCGGTGCCCGGGCGCACGGACCCGAGCATGTAGCGGCGGAAGCGGATCTCCTCGGTCACGCGGTCCAGCACGGTCTCGTGCTCCTGCGGCCCGAGCATGAAGTTGCTCCCGTGCCGCCGGTAGCGGTACACGGGCTCGTCGAGGTAGCCGACCGGCGTGACCTGGGTGAGCGCCCAGGCGATCCACCAGTCCTCCCACGCCGCGGCCGCGGGGATCGGGACGATGAGGGGCTTGAGCTCGCCGCGGATGGCGATCGACCCGCCGCTCACGCAGTTGCGGGACAGCAGCTTGCCGGCGATCTGCCCGCTGTGGGGCTTCAGGCCCGCGGCCCGCATGAACGACGGCGCGATCACCCTGCCGCTGGGGTCGATCACCTCCATGTCGCCGTAGACGAAGCCCGTGTCCGGGTGCTCGCGCAGGTGGCCCACGATCCGGTCGATCTTCCCGGCCGGCCATTCGTCGTCGCCCGAGCAGGGGAGCAGGAGGTCGCCGCGCGTGGCGGCGATCGCGCGCGAGGCGGCGGCGTTGATGCCCTGGTTCTCCTGGCGCAGGTAGGTGATGTGGGGCAGATAGGGCTTGACGCGCTCGGGCGTCGCGTCGGTCGAGCCGTCGTCGACCAGGACGACCTCGAAGCGGTCCGCCGGCCAGCCCTGGGACAGCACGCTCTCGAGCGCCTGCGCGATGAAGTCCTCGTGGTTGTAGGTCAGCGCGAAGACGCTGACGAACGGCGTGTGCGGGAGAGGCCCGAGCATGGCTGCGGACAGGACGCTAAAGGCTTATCGCCCAGCGGCCGAAGGAATCCTTGGATGTCCCTCGACCTCGTCCTCGCGCGCGTGGCCGAGCTGCAGCAGATGCTGACGCCGGCCGCACCCGCTCCCTCCACCTCCTCCTCCACCTCCTCCACCAGCTTCGCCGACCAGCTGCTCAGCGCGAGCACGGGCGCGACGCTCGGGGCGGGCCCCACCGCCGCCCCCGGCGCCGTGGCGGGCCGGCCGGCGAGCTCCGTCGGCCAGGCGATCGTCAACGCCGCCCTCCCCGAGGTCGGCGTGTCCGAGCAGCCGCCCGGCTCCAACGACTCCCCGCGCATCGCCCAGTTCCGCCAGGCCACGGCCGGCTCGGGCGTCGGGCCGTGGTGCGCGTACTTCGCCTCCTGGGCGGCCCGCCAGGCGGGCGTGCCGCTGGGCGACCAGGGCCAGGGCTTCGGCGGCGTCAGCGACGTCTACGCCTGGGCGCAGAAGACCGGGCGGGCGATTCCGAACGGCGCCGGCGTCCACCCGCAGGCCGGCGATCTGATCGTCTGGGGGGGCGAGCACATCGGCATCGTCCAGTCCGTGGACGCGAGCGGCACCATCCACACGATCGAGGGCAACTCCTCCGACAAGGTCTCCCAGCGCACGTACGGACCCGACGGCGGCGGCGCCACCGGCTACGTCCGGCTGGGCTGAGCGCCGACAGGCCGCGCGCGGCCTAGCATCCAGGGGGATGAACACCGAAACCCTGGCCGGGGAGTTCGTCACCCTGCGCCCGCTGCGCGAGGCCGACGCGGAGCTCACGCTGGCCTGGCGCCTGAGCGACCGGGCGGCGCTGCTCAATCCCGGGGCGCGCACAGTGGAGGAGCAGGCCGCGTGGATCCGCGCCCGGCCCGCCGGCGAGTTCAACTTCATGATCGAGCTGGCCGGCGGACGGCCGGTGGGCATGCTCTCGCTGGTCAACGTGGACCGCCCCAACCTGCACGCCGAGTCGGCCCGCTTCCTGATCGGCGACGAGGAGGCGGTGAAGGGCGTCCCGGCGGCCGTGGAGGCCATGAAGCTCCTCTACGAGTTCGCGTTCGGCCCGCTCGGGCTAGAACGCGTCTGGGGCATGGTTGCGTCCGAGAACCGCGGGATGATCAAGTGGCAGCGCTACCTCGGCATGGTCGAGGAGGGTCGGCTGCGGCGTCACTATCACCTGCACGGCGAGTTCCAGGACGGTGTCGTGCTCGGCATCCTGGCCGACGAGTTCGCGGCCAAGGCGCGGCCGCGGATGGAGGCGCTGATCGCCGCCGGCCGCCGCCACGAGGCGGCGCGATGACCGCGGTGCTCACGGGCGAGCTGATCGAGGAGCTGATCCTCGGCGCGCTCAACGACGTCAACGACGAGCAGCCCGAGGACGAGCGGATCGAGGTCGGCCCGAGCACGCCGCTGTTCGGCCCGGACGCCCAGATCGACTCCCTGGCGCTCGTCTCGGTCATCGTCGACGTCGAGACCGCGCTCAACGTCGACTACGACCTGCCGATCTCGCTCACCGACGACCGCGCGATGACCCGCGAGGTCTCGCCGTTCGACGACGTCCAGACGCTCAAGGACTACATCGTGGAGCTCGTCGCGGAGCAGGCGTGAGCGGCCGCTACGAGGGCAAGGTGGCCGTCGTGACGGGGGCCAGCCGCGGGATCGGGCGCATGCTCGCCGAGTACCTGCTCGGCGAGGGCGCGCAGGTCGCCGGCGTCAGCCGCGGCGAGGTGGACGACGCGCCGGAGGGCTACACGCACTACGCGGTCGACGTGACCGACGCGCGCGCGGTGCAGATGGCGTTCGCCCGCATGGCCCGGGCGCACGGCCGGGTCGACATCGTGATCAACAACGCCGCGGTGCTCACGTCGCAGTACGCGATGATCATGCCCGCGGCGAACGCGCAGGCGATGGTGGACATCAACCTGCTCGGCACGTTCTACGTCACCCGCGAGGCGGCGAAGGTCATGCGCAAGGCCGGCCAGGGCCGGATCATCAACATCGGGTCGATGGCGGCGAGCCTGGAGCCGATCGGGGACTCGCTCTACGCCGCCACCAAGGCGGGCGTCTCCACGATGGCGGCGGTGTTCTCCAAGGAGTTCTCGACGTTCAACGTCACCTGCAACACGATCGGCGTCACCGCGATCCCCACCGACATGCTCGCCCAGCACGACCGCGCGGTGATCGACGCGATCATCGAGCGGCTGCCGGTCCCGCGCTACGCCGAGCCCGACGACATCTTCAACGTCGTCGACTTCTTCGCCTCCGACCGCAGCTCGTACATCACCGCCCAGACTGTCTTTCTCGGGGGCGTGACCGCGTGATCGAGCGCGTCGTCGACGCGCAGCTGCGCGCGAACACCTACGTCGTCGAGACGGAGGCGGCGGGCGAGGTCGTGGCGATCGACCCGGGCCTGGACTGGGACGGCGTCCGGGAGGCCGTGGGCGACCGCCGCGTGGCCGCGATCGCGCTCACGCACGGGCACTTCGACCACGTCGGCTCCGCCCACGGGCTCCAGCAGGCCTCCGGCGCGCCCATCTACCTGCACCGGGGCGACGCGAAGGTGCTGCGCTCGGCGAACTTCCTGCTGATGGCGTGCAAGCTCGAGCAGCGGATCACGGTGCCGAAGATCGACCACCTCGTCGAGGGCGGCGCCGCCGTCGAGCTCGCGGGCGGCCCGCTGCGGTTCATCCACACGCCCGGGCACACGCCGGGCAGCTGCCTGATCGAGTTCCGCGGCACCCTGTTCACCGGCGACACGATCTACCGCGACAAGGTCGGGATGGCGGAGTTCCCCGGGGAGGACAAGGACGTGCTGCGCGCCTCGATCCTCGCCGTCTGGGACCGCCTCGACGACGATCTGTGGGCCTGCCCCGGGCACGGCGGGATGGGGCGGCTCGGCGACATCAAGCGCGGCAACCGCGCGCTGCGGGAGTTCCTGGCGCTGGAGGGGGCGGCACGCTGATGGGCATCGGGATCGTCGGCGTCGGCCACCGGCTCTCGGGCCGCGAGGAGACCAACGAGGAGCTGTGCGCGCTGCTGCCGGACACCACGCCCGAGTGGATCGTCGAGAAGACCGGGATCACCCGCCGCTACCTGGCCACCGAGGACGAGACCGCGTCCGGGATGGCGATCGCCGCCGCCCGCCGGGCGCTCGAGATGGCCGGCATCAGCGGGCAGGACGTCGGGCTGATCATCGCCTGCACGTTCTCGGCCGACTACGCCTTCCCGCCCGTCTCGGCCAAGATCCAGCACGAGCTCGGCGCCAAGGGCGCGCAGATCTTCGACCTGCAGGCCAACTGCGCGGGGTTCGTGAGCGGGCTGACGGTCGCGTCGGACCGGATGCGCGCCGATCCCGAGGTGCGCTACGCGGTCGTCGTCGGCGTCGAGCTGCACACGCGCTTCATCGACCGCACCGACGTCGACACGGCGATCTACTTCTCCGACGGCGCGGGCGCCGCGGTGCTCGGCCACGTCCCGGAGGGGGCGGGCATCCTGTCCTCGGCGTTCTACACCGACGCCTCCAACTACGAGTCGGTGCGGCTGCGGCTCGGCGGCTCGACCTACGCGGGCGCCGACGGCGAGCTGCCCGAGGACGCGAAGTACATCGAGCAGAGCGGCCTGGCGACCTGGAAGCAGGCCGTGACGCACCTGCCGATCACGGTGCGGCGCGCGCTCGAGAAGGCGGACATCGACCTCGCCGGCGTCGACCTGTTCCTGTTCCACCAGGCCAACCTGAACCTGCTCCAGTACGTCATCCGCAAGCTCCGGCACCCGCCGGAGGACACCTACACCAACGTCGAGCGGATCGGCAACACCGGCGCCGCCTCCGTCGGGATCGTCCTCAGCGAGGCGGTGCGCGCCGGCCGCCTGCACCCGGGCGACGTGCTCGTCCTGGGCGCGGTGGGCGCGGGCTTCAACTTCGCCGCCAGCGTCTGGCGCTGGGCATGAAGTCCTTCGCCGACATCCGGGTCGGTGACACCGAGTCGATCGTCAAAGAGATCACCGAGGCCGACGTGCGGCGCTTCGTCGAGCTCAGCGGCGACGACAATCCGCTGCACGTGGACCGCGAGTACGCGCGCGCGACGCCGTTCAAGGACATCGTGGTGCACGGCATGATCGGCGCCTCGCTCGTCTCCACGGTGATCGGGACGCGGCTGCCCGGCGAGGGCGCGCTGTGGATGTCGCAGAGCTTCGACTTCGCGCTGCCGGTCCGGCTCGGCGACGTGCTGACGGTGTCCTGCACGGTGCTCAAGAAGAACGAGCGCGAGCGGATCCTCGACCTCGAGGCCACGGCCACCAACCAGGACGCCGCCACCGTGCTGTCCGGCCGCGGCCAGGTGCGGGTGCTCGAGCGCCGCGTCGCCGCGCCGGCGGACGACGCCGCGCAGCGGCTCAAGGTGGCGATCGTGACCGGCGGCTCGGGCGGCATCGGCGCGGCGATCTGCGCGCGGCTGGCCGCCGACGGCTTCGCCGTGGTGGTCGGGTACCGCTCCGAGGAGGCCGAGGCGCGGCGCGTGGTGGGCGCGATCGAGGCGGCCGACGGGCGGGCGGTGGCGGTGCGCGCGGACGTCGCCACGGAGGCGGAGACGCTCGTGGAGCGCGCGGTGCGCGACTTCGGCGGCGTCTCGGTGCTGGTCAACGGCGCGTCGCCGCGGATCGCCGCCACGCCGTTCGACGCGCTCGACTGGGACGCGGTGCGCCGGCAGCTCGACGTCCAGGTGGGCGGCGCGTTCGCGCTGGCCAAGGCCGCCGTGCCGCACATGCGCGAGCAGCGCCACGGGCGCATCGTCTCGATCGTCTCGCAGGCCATCGAGGGCACGCCGACGCCGGGCTGGACCGCGTATGCGGTGGCGAAGTCCGCGCTCGCGACGCTCTCGCGCCAGCTGGCGGCCGAGCTCGGGCCCGCCGGCATCACCGTCAACTGCGTGGCGCCCGGGATGACCGAGACGCGGCTGATCGGCGACATCCCGGAGAAGCAGCGGCTGATCGCCGCGCGCCAGACGCCGCTGCGCCGGCTCGCCCGCGTGGAGGACGTCGCCGGCGCGGTCGCCTACCTCGCCTCCGACGCCGCGGCGTTCGTCACCGGCGAGATCCTGCGGGTCAACGGCGGGCAGGTGATGGCGTGAGCGACCTGACGGTGCTGCGCGACCCGCAGAGCTCGATGGCGCACGTGATGCAGGCGGTCACGGCCCTGGAGGACGCGAGCGACCCGCCGCTGCTGCGCGCCGGGGTCTCGGCCAACATCACCACCGACCTGCTCGGCACCTACCTGCGCCGGCACACCCTGCTCGCGGGCGGGCGCGCGGTGGTCGAGCAGGGGGACTTCGACTCGCACCTGGACAACGTCCGGCGCTTCGCCGAGGCCGGGCTGGACCTCGTCGTGCTGATCAACTTCTTCGACCAGCTGATGCCGGCTTTCGAGGCGCGCGCGGCGGACCTCGAGCCGGAGCTCGTCGCCGCCCAGCGCGACCGGCTCGTGGCCGAGACGCGGCTGGCGCTCGAGCAGGCGCGCGGCGTCAAGCAGGTGCTGGTCGGCGGCCTGCACCGCTTCAGCGCTCCGGGCCCGCACCGGCGCAGCGCGGCGGTCGACGCCGTGGTGGCGGACTACAACGCCGCGCTGGAGCGCCTGGCCGGCGAGTTCGCCAACGCCGCGCTGCTGTCCACCGCCGAGGTCGTGGAGGCCGTGGGGCGCGAGCAGGCGTTCAACCCCCGCTTCTACTACCGGGCCAAGGCGCCCTACCAGGCGCGCTTCTGGGACGAGCTGGCGCGCCGGATCCTGCTCGCCACGCGCGGTGCCGGCCGCTACCTCTACAAGGTCCTCGCGCTCGACTGCGACAACACGCTGTGGGGCGGCATCGTCGGCGAGGCGCTGCTCGACGGCATCCAGCTCGATCCCGACCGCTACCCGGGCAACGTCTACTACCGCGTCCAGCTCGAGCTGCTGGCGCTCCAGCGCCGCGGCGTGCTGCTGTGCCTGTGCACCAAGAACAACCCGGTCGACGTCGACGAGGTGCTCCAGCGCCACCCGCACATGCTCATCAAGGACGAGCACCTGATCGTCAAGAAGGTCAACTGGGACGACAAGGTCGACAACCTGCGGGCGATCGCCGCCGAGCTCGACCTCGGGCTGGACAGCATCGTGTTCCTCGACGACTCGCCGTTCGAGGTCGAGTCGGTGCACGAGCGGCTGCCCGAGGTCACGGCGTTCAGCGTCCCCAAGAACGTCTACGAGTACCCGGCGCTCGTCCGGCACGTCGGCGACCTGTTCCTCAGCGGCCGGCCGGACGACGGCAGCGCCGACAAGACCGAGCAGTACCGGATCCGCGCCGCGGCGCGCGCGGAGGAGTCCAGGCACGCGACCCGCGAGGAGTACCTCGCGTCGCTGGGCCTGACGGTCGAGCTGCGCCGCGACCCGTGGCAGTCGATCGCCCGGATCGCCGAGCTGACCCAGAAGTCCAACCAGTTCAACCTCACCACCCGCCGCTACACCGAGGCGGAGATCACGGGGCTGATCGAGGACGACACCGCCGCGGTCTACTCGCTCGGCGTCAGCGACCGTTTCGGCGACTCCGGGCTGACCGGCGTGGCGATCGTGCGCTACGAGGGCGCCGTGGCGCGCGTCGACTCGTTCCTGATGAGCTGCCGCGTGCTGGGCCGCGGCGTCGAGCTCTCGCCCTGGAGCCGGATCGCCGCCGACGCGCGCGAGCGCGGATGCGAGCGGCTGGAGGCGGAGTGGCTGCGCACGCGCCGCAACGCCCAGGTGGAGGACTTCTTCGACCGCCTCGGCCTCGAGCCGGTCGAGGTGAGCGAGGAACGGCGCACGTATCGCGCGCGGCTCGCGGAGCTCGACTTCCCCGTCCAACCCCACATCGAGATCACCCCATGAACGAAGCTGACCTCAAGCGCGTGATCGGCGCGGTGCTCAACCTGCCGGCCGACGAGATCGACGAGCACACCTCCACCGACACCGTCCAGGAGTGGGGCTCGCTGGCGCAGCTGAACCTCATCCTCGCGCTCGAGGAGGAGTTCGGGATCGAGATCCCGGACGAGGAGGCGGCCGAGCTGACGTCCTATCCGCTGATCCGCCTCGTGGTGAACGAGCAGCTGGGCTGACGCGTGGACTTCCTGCTGGACCGGTTCGCGGAGGCGCCTGAGCGGGTCGCGTTCATCGACGACGACCGGGAGTTCACCTACGGCGAGCTGGCCGGCGCCGTGGCGCGCTCGCGCGAGCTGATCGCGCGCACGGGCATCCGCCGCGGCGACGTGGTGGTCACGGTCGGCGACTACTCGCCGGAGATGTTCGCGTTCATGCTCGCGCTGGTGCACAACGGCAACGTCCTGGCTCCCCTGACGCGCGAGTCGGTGGTCGAGCGCGACGTGGTGATGGAGATCGCCGAGGCGGGCTGGTTCGTGGACTTCCGCCCAGAGCTCGAGGAGATCGCGTTCGAGGCCACCGGGCGCCGGCCCGAGAACGCGCTCACGCGCAGCCTGACCGACCGCGGCGCCGCCGGCCTGCTGCTGTTCTCCTCCGGCTCGACCGGCACGCCGAAGGGCATCCTGCACGAGTGGGACCGGATGGCCCGCAAGTTCGAGCAGCCGCGCAAGGCGATCGTGGCGATCTGCTTCCTCATGCTCGACCACTTCGGCGGGATCAACACCCTGCTGTCGATCACGTCGAGCCTCGGGACGGTGGTCACGGTCCGCGACCGCACCGTGGAGTCGATCTGCGCGACGATCGAGCGCCACCGCGTCGAGGTGCTGCCCACGACGCCCTCGTTCCTGAACCTGCTGGTCCGCGCGGGGGCGCACGAGCGCTTCGACCTCGGCTCGCTGCAGACGATCACGTACGGCACGGAGGTCATGCCGCAGGCGACGCTGGAGCGGCTCGCCGCGATCTTCCCGGAGGTCAAGCTCCAGCAGACCTACGGGCTGTCCGAGCTCGGCGTGCTGCGCTCCAAGTCGCGCGACGACGGCTCGCTGTGGGTCAGGATCGGCGGCGCGGGGTTCGCCACCAAGGTGGTCGGCGACATCCTGTGGATCAAGTCCGACTACGCGATGCTCGGCTACCTCAACGCCCCGTCGCCGTTCGACGCGGAGGGCTGGTTCAACACCGAGGACCGCGTGGAGGTCGACGGCGACTGGATGCGCATCCTGGGCCGCGTCACCGACCTGATGAACATCGGCGGCCAGAAGGTCTATCCCGCCGAGGTCGAGGACGTGATCATCGAGCTCGACAACATCGCCGACGTGGCCGTCTACGCGGAGCACAACGCGCTGATCGGCGCGATCGTCGTGGCCCGCGTCGTCACCGAGCGGCCCGAGCCGCGCGGCGAGCTCAAGAAGCGCATCCGCGCGGCCTGCTCCGAGCGGCTGGCCGCGTTCAAGGTGCCGGCCAAGGTCGTGGTGGCCGACGAGCCGCTCTACTCCTCGCGCCACAAGAAGCAGCGCCGGCCCGAGGCGGTGTGATCAGGAAGCGACGACGTAGATCTCGGCCGCGATGTCCGGATAGCGCTCGCCGAGCGCCAGGAACGCGTCGATCATCTCGTCGGTGAACCACTCGTCGGTCTGGGCGTTCGAGAGCGGCTTGATCCAGTAGCCGCCGGAGTGCTCGACCTTCAGACCGGCCGCGGTGAACTGCGCGCGGAAGCTCTCGGGGCTGGAGACGCGGCGGTGGCCGGCGCGGACGTCGGCGGGGGTGAGCGCGTCCTCGGCCGGAAGCATGCCCATGATCACGGCGGCCTGGCGGTGCAGGCTGCGGCAGTTCGGCACCGACGCGACGATGACGCCGCCCGGCGCGAGCCAGCGCTTGGCCAGCGCCAGGATCTCGACCGGGTCGAGCACGTGCTCGAGCGTGTGGTTGAGCACGATCGTGTCGAAGGTGCGGCCGGGCTCCCACTGCTCGAAGAGCTCGCACACGACGTTGACGCCCTCGAACTCGGCGGCGACCTTGTCGGCCAGCGCCTGCGAGCCGTCGATCACGGTCACGTCATCGAAGGCCTCCAGCAGCAGCCGCGTCGTGTTGCCGTCCCCGCAACCCATCTCGAGCACGGAGTCGCCACGCCACCAGCGGGCGAAGATCTTCGCGGAGTACAGGTTGGTGGCGGTGTTGACGCCGGCGGAGTAGATGCCGTCGGACGCGCAGGTCGCGAGGCGCGCGAGCTCCTGCTCGAGCTCGACGGCTGACGTGGAGGGAGTCATCCCTTTCCCCTCGGCAGTTGGGGCCGAGATCTTTAGTCGACGAGCGGGAAGCGCCAGCGGTGCTCGGCGAACGCGCGCAGCTCCTCGGGCTCGCTGAAGCGCGGGAGGCCCGGGATCGGGAGCTCCTCGAGCCCCAGCACGCAGTCGGCGCCGGCCAGCGCGCTGAGCCAGGCCTCGGGCGTGTAGGGCAGCGCGACCGCGTCGGGCGGGTCCGCGCCGGACAGGCGCTCGGCGAGCGGCCCGATCCCGGCGGCGAGACCGTCCTGGTCCCACGTCCGCGCGACCGCGATGAGCGTGATGTCGTCCTCGCCGCCGAAGGCGCGCGTGTAGACGCCGGCCAGGTCCGGGCGGCCGGCCAGCTCCTCGGCGTCGGCGAAGACGGTGACGGTGCGGGCGTCGTCGAAGCTCGCGACGCCCCGGCGGGCGCCGCCGAGGAGGTGCAGCATCCGGTGGGCATCGGCGTTGGTGGGGTCGATCGCGAGCGCGCGGGTGGCGGTGAACGCGGCCGCCACCGGCGCGCGGTCGGCTCCGGCGGCGGCGTCCTGGACCAGTCGGCGGGCGGCCTCACGGTCGGCGCCGGTCAGCGCGAGGATCGCGTCGACGTCGCGCCCGTTCGCCAGGAGCAGCTGCATCAGCCGCAGCGTCTCCTCGACGCCGGCGCCAAGGTCGGCGACCGAGCTCGTGCCGGGCCGCACCGTACCCAGCATGTAGCGCCGGAACGGGATCTCCCTCTCCAGCCGGTCGAGCAGCTTCTCGGTGTCCGAGAGGCCGAAGACGTAGTTGGAGCCGTGCTGGCGGTAGCGGTAGATCGGTTCGTCGATGTAGTCGACCGCCGCGAGGTTGGTGAGCGCCCAGGCGAACCACCAGTCCTCCCACGCCGCGAAGGGCGGGATCGGGAGGATCGCGCCCAGCAGCTCGCCGCGCACGGCGATCGAGCCGCCGCTGACGAAGTTGCGGGTCAGCAGCTTGCCCGCGATCTGGCCGGCGTGGGGGTGATGCTTGGCGGCGCGCATGAACGACGGCGCGAGCCGGCGGCCGCTGCCGTCGATCACCTCCATGTCGCCATAGGCGAGGCCGACGCCCGGGCGCTCGCGCATGCGCTCGACGGTGAGCTCGATGCGCCCCGGACACCACGCGTCGTCGCCCGAGCAGGGGATCAGCACGTCGCCCCTGAGCGAGCCCATGAGGCGCTCGACCGCGCGGTGGATGCCCTGGTTCTCCTGCCGGATGTACGTGAGGTGGGAGAGGTAGGGCTTCACGCGCTCGGGTGTCGCGTCGGTCGACCCGTCGTCGAGCAGCACGAACTCGAAGCGGTCGGTCGGCCACTTCTCGGCCAGGACGCTCTCGATCGCCTCGGCGATGTAGTCCTCGTGGTTGTAGGTCAGCGCGAAGGCGCTGACGAACGGCGTGGCCGGGAGGGGCGCGAGCATCATCCGAAGTCCGCGACCGCCTCGATGACCCGGTCGACCTGGTCGTCGCGCATGTGCGGGCCGATCGGCAGCGAGAGCACGCTCGCCGCGATCGCGTCGGAGACCGGAAGCCAGGCGTCGGCGGCGCGCGTGCCCGCGTACGCGCCCTGCCGGTGCGGCGGCACCGGGTAGTGGATGAGCGTGTCGATCCCGACCGCGTCCAAGTGCGCGCGCAGCGCATCGCGGCGGTCGGACCGGACGACGAACAGATGCCAGGCCGGCTCCGCGCCGGGGCGCACGCCGGGGAGCGTGACGTTGGTCAGCTCGGCCTCATAGCGCGCGGCGATCCGCCGGCGACGCGCGTTCCAGTCCTCCAGCGCGTCGAGCTTGACGCGCAGGATCGCCGCCTGCAGCTCGTCCAGCCGGCTGTTGTAGCCCACCTCGGGGTGGTCGTAGCGGCGCTCGCTGCCGTAGTTGCGCAGCCGCTTGACGTGCTGGTGGACCGCGGGGTCGTCGGTCGTGACGGCGCCGGCGTCGCCGAGCGCGCCGAGGTTCTTGCCCGGGTAGAAGCTCCAGGCGGCGCTGTCGGCGTGGGTCGCGACCGGCTGCCCGTGCAGCCGCGCCCCGTGGGCCTGGGCGGCGTCGTCGAACAGCAGCAGTCCGTGGCGGTCGGCGAGCGCTCTGAGGGCCACCAGGTCCGCGGGATGGCCGTAGAGGTCGACGGGCAGGATCGCGGCCGTCCGCGAGGTCACCGCCGCCGCGGCCGCCTCCGGGTCGAGCGAGTGGTAGACGGGGTCGACGTCGACGGGGACCGGCGTCGCGTCGAGCGCCGTCACCGCGAGCCAGGTGGCGATGAACGTGTGCCCGGGCACGAGGACCTCGTCGCCGGGACCGATGCCGTGCGCCTGCAGGCCGAAGCGCAGCGCGTCCAGGCCGCTTCCGACGGCCGCGCAGTACTCGGCGCCGGCGCGCGCCGCCCACGCGGCCTCGAACGCCGGCAGCTCCTCGCCGAGCAGGTACCAGCCGGAGTCGAGGACGCGGGCGACCGCGTCGTCGAGCTCGGTGCGCAGCTCCGTCGTGCCGGGCTTGAGCTCGAGGAACGGAACGCGGGTGAGCTCGGTCATCCGGCGTGCCGGGCGTGGGCGTCGGCCCGGAACTCGTCGAAGTCGTAGTAGTAGTCCGCCCGGTCGTAGTGCATCGACGCGAGCACGAGGCACACCGAGCCGGAGCTGAAGTCGTCGAGCTCGCGCCAGATCATCGGCGGCATGTAGAGGCCGTAGTAGGAGCGATTGAGGCGGAAGCGCTCGCGCTCGCGCCCGTCGTCGACGACGACGTCGAACGATCCGGACGCGGCGACGAAGAGCTGCTGCAGCCGCCGGTGGGCGTGGCCGCCGCGCCACTCGCCGCCGGGCACGTCGTAGAGGTAGTAGATGCGCTGGATCTCGAACGGGATCGTGTCCCCGCCCTCGATGAACGTCAGGTTCCCGCGCGGGTCGGTGTGGCGGGGGAGCTCGATGATCCGGCAGCCGGTCTTGCCCTCGCGCCGGTGGACGCGCTGGTCGGTGATCCGGCGCCCCGGCGTGGGCTCGCGCCGTTCGCCGCCGGGAACCAGGTACGGCTCCGAGCCGTGCGGGAGGATGCCCATCGCGTCCCATCGTACGGCGTGTCCGGCGGTAGCCTCCCCTCCATGCCGGACCCGAAGACCGAGGAGATGCAGACCGTCGAGACGTCGCGCGAGCGCGACGAGCGCGAGCAGGCGCGCGAGGCCGAGCAGACGGCCGAGGAGCGCGCGCACGCCCGCCGGGCGGACAAGCACGCCTACCTGAAGGAGAAGCTCGCCGAGCGGGCGCGTGCGGAGGACGAGGCGGACGGGTAGAACCCGTCGCGATGAGCGAGGCCCACGAGCAGCACCACGAGCGCCTGGAGCGCGAGGCGCGCGACCTGCAGGAGAAGTCGGAGCACCTCGGCGAGGACATCGCGCACGCGAAGGAGTCCTGGGAGGCCCAGAAGCGCGACGAGGGCGTGCCGGGCGCGCAGTCGCCCGAGGGCGGCCTGCCGCCGGAGGCCAACTACACGACGAGCGGCGACGACCCGCCGGACGACGGCGGCGGCGACGCCGCGCGCGAGCCCTGGCCCGACGAGTAGCCCGGCGCGCCGATCGCGCCGGCGACGCCGGTCACGGTGCCGATCCTGCGCGCGCCCGGGTGGCGGTCGGCGAGCAGCGCGGTCGCGGCGCCGGCGTCGGCCTCCGGGACGATCGCCACGAAGCCGCAGCCCATGTTGAACACCTCCCAGGCCTCCGCGCGGGAGACCTCGGCACGCTCCATCACCAGCTCGACGATCGGCGGGACGGGGAGCGGGTCCTCGATGGCGAAGCCCACGGCGGGGTTGAGCCGCAGGAGGTTCAGCAGCCCGCCGCCGGTGATGTGCGCGAGGCCGTGCACGCGCACCGGCGACCACAGCAGCTCCAGCGCGGCGCGGACGTAGATCACGGTCGGCTCCAGGAGCGCGTCGGCGACCGTGCCGTCGCCCAAGGGCTCGGCGAGATCGGGCAGGGCCCGGCGCGCGAGCGTGTAGGAGTTCGAGTGCAGGCCGCTGCTCGGCAGGCCGATCAGCGCGTCGCCGGGCGCGATCTTCTCGCCCGTGACGATCCGGTCCAGCGCGACCGTGCCCAGGCAGGTGGCGGTGAGGTCGAAGCCGTGCGGCGACGGGTGGCCGCGGATGAGCTCGGGCAGGACCGCGACCTCGCCGCCGGGGATCTCCACGCCGGCCAGCTCGGCGCCGGCCTTCAGGCCCTCGCCGACCGCTCTGAGCACGTCCGGGTCCGCCCGCTCCACCGCGATGTAGTCGAGCAGCGCGAACGGCTCGGCCCCGACGCACACCACGTCGTTGGCGTTCATGGCGACGCAGTCGATCCCCACGGTGTCGTAGCGGCCGGCCTGCTCGGCCAGGATGAGCTTGGAGCCGACGCCGTCGGTGCCGACGGCGATGCCCAGGTTCGGCGCGACCTCGAGCACGGCGGCGTAGTGGCCGGAGGCGAGCACGGAGCGCGACGGGCGCCCCGGGTCGATCGTGCGCAGGACGCCGACCAGCGCCGCCACCGCGCGGTCGGCCGCGTGCTGGTCCACGCCGGACCGGGCGTAGGCGTCCGTGGTCACCGCCCGCGACGGTAGCGCACGGCGAGGATGGCGCCGGCGAGCACCGCGCGCTCCGCCGCCCACGGCCACAGCGGCCGGCGCCGCTCGGTCCCGATGAGCGCGACGGCGGCCCGGGTGGCGGCGAACGCGGAGCCGGCGGCGACGAGCGCCACCCGCCGCTCCGCCCACGGCGCCCGCCGCCCGGCGATCCGCGCGGCCTTCAACGCCGTCGCGCCGGCCAGCACGGGCCCGGAGACGCCGAGCGACAGGGCCGACGCCGCCGGCCGGTCGTACCCGCGCGCCCGCGCGGCCGCGAGCGTCGCGCCCGCCCGCGACACCCCGGGCGCCAGCGCGGCCGCCTGCGCGAGCCCGAGCAGCAGCGCGTCGGCGGCGGTTGCGTCGCCGCGCCGCCACGCAGGTCGCGCGTCGGCCGCCACGAGCATCGCCGCGCCCGCCAGCAGCCCGCCCGCGACCGCCGCGGGCGTCCCCATCCTCTCCTCGATGTGCTTTTCCAGCCCGTAGCCCACGATCGCGGGCGGGGCGAAAGAGAGCGCGAGCGTCTTCAGGTCCGGCAGCGCCCGCAGCAGCGCGGGCGCCAGCGCGACGGCGGCGCCGAAGTGCAGCGCGACCTCCAGCTCCTTGCGCCGCGCGGCCGGCCACGTCGCGCACTCCCAGCGCAGCAGCCACGGCAGCGCGCCGACGTGGGCCGACGAGGACACCGGGAGCAGCTCGGCCGCGCCCTGGACCAGCCCGAGCGCGGCGGCCTCGAGCTCAGGCCGGGGGAGCATCGACGGCGGTGGCCGAGGCGCGCCGCCGGCGCACGTAGCGCAGCGCCAGCCAGGCCGCGCCCAGCACGACCAGCGCGATCACCGCGTAGTCGACGTAGTGCAGGTGCTCCTTCCAGCGCTCCCAGCGCGCGCCCGCCTCGCGGCCGATCAGCCCGAGCAGGAGCACCCAGGGGATCGAGCCGGCGACGGTCAGCGCGCTGAAGCGCCAGAACGGCATCTTCGCCACCCCGGCGGGCAGCGAGATGAACGTCCGGATGATCGGCAGCATGCGGGAGAAGAACACGGTCGCCGAGCCGTAGCGCTCGAACCAGTCGTCGGCCCACTTGAGGTGGTGCGGCTTGATCAGCACCTTGCGGCCGTGCTTCTCGATCAGGTCCACGCGGCCGAAGTAGCCGACCGCGTAGGCGATCCACGAGCCGACCAGGTTGCCCGCCACCCCGACGGCGGTGATGGCGAACAGCGACCAGTCGCCGCTGGCCACGTTGAAGCCGGCGAACAGCATCGTCCCCTCGGAGGGGATGGGCAGGCAGGCGCTCTCGGCCACCATGAGCACGAAGACGCCGGCCAGGCCGAGATCGTCGATCACGTTCACGGCGAGCTGCACCAGCGGGTCGGTGAACGACGCCACAAGCACTGGCGCCCCAGGGTAGCCGGGCTACGTCGGCTCGATGCGCGGGAGCGTGAGCGAGCTGATGCGCTGCTTGGCCCGCTGCGCCGGCCGCTGGATGTCGGTCTTGGGGCGCAGCATCTTGAGGATCATCACGGCCTGGTCGACGCTCGCCGCCACCGCCGGGCGATGGGCCACGTCATAGGCCGCGAGCCGCTCGGTCACCGAGCGCGACGCGCCGGCCACGATCAGCTCGCCGCGGCGGGCCCGCAGCGCGCCGGCCGCGCTCACCAGGCCCTCGAGCACGCGGTCCGAGACGTCGATCGCCTCGGCCACGTCGAGGATCAGCCAGCGCACGCCGCCGGCCAGCGCGGACTCCACCCGCCGCCCGAGCTCGCGCCCGGCCTCGTCCCCCAGCGTGCCGCGCACGTCGATCTGGTGCACGACGTCGTCGAGCCGGTGCTCCCCGAAGGCCACGGAGCCGGGCTTGACGACCGCACGCAGGGACTGGGATGTGAACATGGGTGGACGACCGCGGCGCGGGAGTGCCAAGGAGCGTAGTTCCCGCGCCGCGTGAGAGTCAACCGATTATCGAGCCGGTGAACGGCTCCGTGCCCGTCGCGAGCGTCACGTCCGGGCCGCCGTGGGCCTTCATGTAGGCCAGCATGTGCGCCAGGTCGGAGACGCCGTTGGCGCCCGCCAGCGGCGCGAGCTGGAGCGTCGAGAGCACGCCGAACGCGCGCCCGGTGGCGTCCATGAAGCCGCTGCCGGAGTCGCCCGGGATGCCCGGCGACACCGTCACGACGTTGTGCGTCCAGCCGGCGCCGTCGTCGCCCAGGCTCTTGCCCTGCTTGGGCGAGAGCAGCGTGACGCCGCCGCGCAGCGAGGAGTTGCCGTAGGTGAACACGTCGTCGCCGGCCTGAGTCGCGCCGCCGACGCCGGTCGGGCCGCCGAGCGTGGGCACCGACGGGTTGACCTTGCCGTAGTCGGCCGAGTTGAGCTTGATCAGCGAGATGTCGTTGTAGGCGCACTCGTCGGCATTGGTGTCGCCGGCGGCCTGCATCGCGCCCCAGCTCGAGTACGCCAGCGTGCCCGGCTGCGAGGCGCCGTCGACGGTCACCGGCGTGCCGAGCGGCTTGCTCGGCGTGGTGCAGCCGTCCGTGTCGGTGTTCGAGCCGGTGCCGGCGCAGTGCGCGGCCTGGCCAAGGTAGATGTCGTTCGACGCGTCATAGAAGACGAAGTTCGACGTACATTGCGCGCCGTCGGTCTCCGTCTGCACGCCGGGATGAACAGCGGCGGTGGCCGCGGGCGCCCAGGACGGGGCGGCGGACGCGGGTGCGACGGCCACCAGCGATGCCGAGGCGGCGAGCACGGCGATCAATGACTTGTGCATGTCGGCACGAACGCAGGTCCGTATCAGAACTTGCGGCTAACCTGCGCCGCCGGTGCGCGTCTGGGTCGACCTCACGAACTCCCCGCACGTGCTGGTCATGCGCCCGGTGATCGACGTGCTGCGGCGCCGCGGCGCGGATGTCGAGGTGACCGCGCGCGACTTCGCGCAGACGCTCGGCCTGCTCGAGCGCTTCCGGATCGACCACACGGCGATCGGGCATCACCGCGGCGGCCACGTGGCCAGCAAGGCGCTCGGCCTGGCCAGCCGCTCCGGCGCGCTCGTGCGCTGGGCCCGCGGGCGCCGCTTCGACCTCGCGCTCGGCCACGGCTCCAATGACGTCTCGGTCGCCGCCGCGCTGCTGCGCGTCCCGAGCGTCACGTCGTTCGACTACGAGTTCGCCAAGGTCCAGCACGCGATCAACTGCCGGCTCGCGCGCCGGATCGTCGTCCCCGACGCGATCCCGCCGGAGCGCCTGGCGCCGTACGGCGCCACGCCGGAGAAGCTGCGCCCCTACGAGGGCCTCAAGGAGGAGTACTACCTCGCCGGCTTCGAGCCGGACCCAGCGGTCCTCAGCGAGCTCGGCCTCGATCCGAGCAAGCCGCTGGCCGTCGTGCGCACCCCGCCCGCGGTCAGCCTCTATCACCGCTTCGAGGCGCCGCTGTTCGGCCAGGTGCTCGACCGCCTGCGCGGGCAGCAGGTCGTCGTGCTCCCGCGCGTGGAGTCCCAGCGCGCCGAGCTCGGCGGGTTCATCGTGCCCGAGCGCGCGATCGACGCGCAGTCGCTGATGGCGTTCGCCGACCTCGTGATCTCCGCCGGCGGCACGATGAACCGCGAGGCGGTCGCGCTCGGGACGCCGGTGTGGACGACGTTCGAGGGCCGCCTGGGCGCCGTCGACGAGCGCCTGATCGCGGAGAACCGGCTGCGCAGGCTGACTCGGGCAGAAGACGTGATTCTGGAGAAGCGGCCGCCGGGCGAGGTCCCGGAGCGCGTCCGCCGCGACCCGGAGACCTTCACCGACCTGTTCACGAAGAACGGTTAACCGCAGGTCCTCCGGCCGACTCGGTCAATACACTGGCCGGGCATGCGCCGCCGGATCCGCTCCGCGGCCTTTCCGGTCCATCGTCACGCCCTGCCTCAGGTCGCGCTGGATGCGGGGCTGGTCGCGCTGGCCTATTACCTTGCCTACCGGCTCCGGTTCGACGGGGGCATCCCGTCGATGTATCACGACCTGTTCCTGCGGACGCTCACGTTCGCGGTCCTGGGGACGCTCGTCGCGCTCGCGCTCGTCGGCGCCTACCGCCACTGGATGCGGTACTCGTCGCAGACCGAGTACCTGAAGATCGCCGAGGGCGCGCTGCTCGGCGTGCTCGGGCTGGTCGGCTACGTGGCGCTGATCAAGCCGCGCCTGATCCTCGCGCCGTCCGGCTTCGTCTCGCTCGGCGTCCCCGCCGGCGTGCTCGTGCTGTGGGGCCTGCTGATGGCGTTCTTCCTCGCCGGCGCCCGCTTTCTCGTGCACCTGGTCTATGA
>JAICUS010000367.1 GCA_025935735.1 Solirubrobacteraceae bacterium
CTACGGGTCGGACCGCGGGTGGGCCAGCGCGTCGCCCAGCGCGGCGCGGGACTCGATGCCGAGCTTGCGGTAGACGTGCGTGAGGTGGCGCTCCACGGTCTTGAGGCTGAGCAGGAGCTCCGCGGCGACCTCGCGGTTGCTGTGGCCCGCGGCGGCGAGCTGGGCGATCGCGCGCTCCTGCGGCGTCAGTCGCGAGCGGTCCGCGCCCGGGCCCCGCTTGGCCGGAGTGAGCCCGCAGGCGTCGAGCTCGCGGGTCGCGCGGGCGAGCATCGGCTCGGCGCCGAGCGCGGCGAACGTGTCGCCGGCGGCTTCGAGCGCGGCCGCCGCGGCGCGCCGCCGGCCCCAGCGGCGCAGGAAGCCGCCCTGGGTCAGCTCGCACAGCGCGCGCTCGTATGGCATGCCGGCGGGCACCGCCTCCAACGCGCGGCGGTGCGCGGCGTCGGCCGCCGGGGCGTCGCCGCGCGCCGCCTCCAGCCGGCCGCGCACCCGGGCGATCCGCGCGATCGCCGAGCCGAGGCCGTGCCGGGCGGCGATCGCCTCGTGCGCGCCGGCCACCGCGTCGGCCTCGGCGAGCCGCCCGAGCGCCACCAGCGCGTCGGCGTACGGCGCCGCCCACGGCCAGTGGCCGGGATGGTCGACGGCGTCGCGATGCCCGAGCTGCGCCAGCGGGCCGAGCAGCCGCACGACCTCGTCCGGGCGGCCCTGCGCGGCGGCCAGCTCGGCGCGGCCCAGGGCGACCTCGGCGACGTGGTTCTCGAACACCGCGGGGAGCGCCGCCAGCTCGCCGGCCAGCGCGGCGCAGTCCGCCGCGTCGCCGCGCGCCGCCGGGACGAGCGCCGCGGCCCAGCCGGCGGGCGCCTGCGCGGCGACGTCGGCCGCCTCGGCGGCGAGCACCTGGGCGCGGTGGGCCAGCAGCGCGGCGTCGTCCCAGCGGCCGGCCGCGAACTCCACGCGGGCGTGTGACGCCAGCGCCCGCGCCGCGACGATGAGCGAGCGCGACGGCACCGGCCGCGCGGTCTCGCCCTGCAGCGCCGCGCGCGCGCCGGCCAGGTCGTCGTCGGCCAGCAGCAGGCTCCCCCGATGCGCCCCCGCGGGCGCGCCGGCGAGCGCCTCGTAGGCCGCGTCCCGGCGGCCCGACCAGTGCAGCCCGAGCGCGCGCCAGCCGGCGGCGCGCGCCCGGCCGGCCTCCTCGCCGGCCAGCGCCCCGGCGCGCTGCGCCCACTCGACCGCGTCGCCCGCGCGCAGGCGGATGATCGACACGAACGCCGTCCGCTCGGCGATCCGCCCGGCCAGGGCCGCGTCCACGCCGGGGTCGACGAGCCGCCAGGCGCGCTCCAGCCGCTCCTCCGCCTCGCCGCGCCGGCCGGCGCCGATCGCCACGTAGGCGAGCACGGCGTCGAGCAGCGGCCCCGGGGCAAAGCCGCCGGTCCCCGCCGCCAGGGCCTGGGCGCGCGGCGTGTCGCCGGCGTACATCGCCGTCTCGACCGCGGCCAGCAGGCGGCGCTCGCGGCCGGCGCGCGTGTCGCTCAACCGGCTGGCGGCGACGAGCGCGGGGACCGCCGGCGCCCAGGCCTGCGCGCGGGCGCAGCGCCCGGCGAACGCGTCGAGGTCCTCCGCCAGCGCGGCGTCGGCCCCCGGGCTCGCCGCCACGCGATGGCCGAGCGCCGTCCACTCATCCGTCACCGCCGTCGCCGCCGCGGCGTGCAGCTCCGCCCGCCGGGCCGGCAGCAGCTGCTGGTAGACGGACGCGCGGATCAGCGGATGGGCGAAGCGCAGCTCCGGGCCGGCGGGACCGTCGTCCAGGCGCACGAGCTCGGCGGCGACCGGGGCGTCGAGCGCGGCCAGCGGGTCGGCCACCCCGGCCACGTCCGCGGCGAGCGCCAGCGGCGCGTGCAGGCCGAGGACGCAGGCCGCCTCCAACAGGCGCACCGCGTCGCCCGGCGTCGCCGCCAGCCGCTGGGCCACGAGCGCCGCGAACGAGCGCGGCGCGGGCAGCGCCGCCCCCGGCTCCGCCCATAGCTGCGCCGGGACCTCGGCCAGCAGCGCGCGGGCGGGGAGCGCGTTGCCCGCGCTGTGCTCGCGCAGCCGCCGCGCCGCGGCGACGGACAGCTCGACGCCCAGCTCCGCCGCCAGCGCGCGGATGTCGCCGGCGTCCAGCGGCGCGACGGTCAGGGTGCGCCCGGTGCGGCCGTCCGCCGCCTTGCGCAGCGCCTCCGGGATCCGCTCCAGCTCGCGCCCGGCGAGCAGGACGAGCACCGCGTCCTCGACCAGGCGGCGGATGGCGAACGACAGCGCCCGCAGCGACGCCTCGTCGGCCCACTGCACGTCGTCGACGACGAGCACCGCCGGCCCGTCGGCCTGCAGCTCGCTGAGCGCCTGCAGCAGCCGCGCCCCGGCCTCGACGTGGCCGGCGCCGGCGAGCGGGCCGGACCCGCGCAGCAGCTGCTCGAGCAGGCCGAGCTCGACCTCGGTCTCGAACTCGTCGCCGCTCGCCCGCAGCACCCGCGCGTCCGCGAGGCCGGCCACGAAGTGCTCGGCCAGCGTGGTCTTGCCGATGCCCGCCGGCCCCTCGAGCAGGACGACCCGCGCGCGGCCGGCCCGCACGCTGTCGAGCTCGGCGCGCAGCACGGCGAGCTCGTCGTCGCGGCCTACGATCGTCGTCTCCAGCTGCTCCATCGCCCCTCAGGCGATCTGGGGGAAGCGCTCCACCGGGAAGGTCTCGATCTCCGGGGAGCGCTGCTGGAAGAGCACGCCGCCGTCGACGGTGACGAAGCTGCCGGTGATGTACGCGGCGTCGTCGGACGCGAGGAAGACGGCCGGGCCGGCGAGGTCGGCGGAGGTGCCGGCGCGGCCGAGCGGGACGGTCGCGGCCGTCCGGGCGAGCGCCTCGGGCGGCGCGCCGTCGGGGGCGATCAGGCCCGGGACGAGGCCGACGACGCGGATGTCGTAGGGCGCGAGGTCGAGCGCCAGCGCGCGGGTGAGCGCCTCGATGCCGCCCTTGGACGCGTCGTAGGCGGTCATGCCGCGGTGGGCGCGGGTGGCGCCGCCGGAGGACGTGGTGATGATCACGCCGCCGCCGTGGCGGGCCATGTGGTGTGCGGCGGCGACCGAGCACAGGTAGTGGCCGCGCAGGTTGTTGGCGATCACCCGGTCGAAGAACTCGACGTCGGCCTCCAGGGCGTGCCTGACCGCGTCGCGGACCAGGCCGGCGTTGCTCAGCATCACGTGCAGGCCGCCGAACGCGTCGAGGGTCGCCGCGACCAGCGCGTCGACGTCCTCCTTGCGCGACACGTCGGTCCGGACGGCGATCGCCTCGCCGCCGTCGTCCGCGATCTGCGCGGCGACCGCCTCGGCGCTGCCGCCGTCGATGTCGGTGACCACGACCTTCGCGCCCTCGGCGGCGTAGCGGAGCGCGATCGCGCGGCCGATGCCGCGCCCCGATCCGGTGACCACCGCGACCTTGCCGGCCAGCTTGCTCATGCGTCCTCCTCGATGTCGAAGTCCTCGGGCAGCAGCACCCGGCCGTCGCGGTGGCGCCGGATGCGCACGCCGTAGATCTCGCGGGCCGCGTCGAGGCTGACGTAGCCGTCGACGACGTCCTGCAGCACGGCCTGCGGATCGCGCTCGCGCGGGTCGCCGACCCCGCCGCCGCCGGGCAGGTCGAGCCGCACCGCGGCGGCCGGCTGCAGGCGCGTGAGCCGCTTGGTGGGCAGCGGCCGGCCGTCGACGCTGACCTCGCCGGGCGCGCCGTCGCGGCCGCCGTCGGCGCCGGGAGCGGGAACGGTCGTCCGGTCGGCCAGGGCCGACACGCTCCACTCCCCGCCCGCGCGCAGCGTCATCACCGAGGTCTGACCGAGGCCGCCGCGCCAGCGCCCGGCGCCGCCGGAGTCGGGGCGCAGCGAGCGCTCGCGCTGGATCACCGGCGCGGCGAGCTCGAGCACCTCGGTCGGCACGGACGCGACGGCGGAGGGGAAGCCGCTGGCGTTGCGGCCGTCGCGGCCGTGCCAGGCGCCGGCTCCGCCGGACTGGAAGAGCGTCAGGTTGTGCGGGCTCCAGACCGTGATCCACAGCGCGTCGGAGCTGCCGGCCGGGTGGCGCTCGAGCACCGGCGCGAGCGCGGCCAGCACCACGCCGGGGATGAAGTGCCCGACGACGTGGCGGGAGGCCACCGGCGCCGGCGGGCGGCAGTTGAGGATGCAGCCCTCCGGCGCGGTCACGTGCACGGGGGTGAACGAGCCGTCGTTGTGCGGGACGCCGGGGGCGACCGCCGCCTTCAGCGCGAACGACGCGTACGCGTGCGTGTAGTTGAGGACGACGTTGATGCCGTGCTCGCTCTGCGGCGAGGAGCCGGCGAAGTCGAGCGTGATCTCGTCGCCGGCGATGATCGCCGCGAGCCGCAGCTCCACCCGCTCGCCGTGGCCGTCGCTGTAGCCGACGGCCTCGTAGCGGCCGTCGGGAAGCCGCGCGATCGCCGCGCGCATCGCGGCCTCGGAGCGGCCGCGGATCTCCGCGCCGACCGCCTCGAGGTCCTCGAGCCCGAGATCGTCGACGGTGCGCAGCAGGCTGCGGGCGCCGACGGCGTTGGCCGCGGTCTGGGCGTAGAGGTCGCCGACCGTCTCGCCCGGGGTGCGGACGTTGGCCCGGATCACGGCCAGCAGGTCCTCGTTCATCTCCCCGGCCCGGGCCAGCTTCATGATCGGCAGGCGCAGGCCCTCCTCGAACACGTCGCTGGCCTCGGCGGACAGCAGCCGCCCGCCGATGTCCGGCGCGTGGCAGGTGGAGGCGAACAGCCCAATCATGCGCGCGCCGCGGAACACGGGCGTGGCCACCGTGAGGTCGTTGACCTGGCCCGCGGTCATCCACGGGTCGTTGGTCACGAGCACGTCGCCGGGCTCGAGCGCCTCGGGCGGGAACGCCGCGACGATGTGGCGCGCGCCGGTGGCCATGGCGTTGATGTGGCCCGGCGTGCCGCTGTGCGACTGGCCGAGCATGCGGCCCGCGCGGTCGAAGACGCCGCACGCGAGGTCCTCGGACTCGCGCACGACCGTGCTGAACGCGGTGCGGACGAGCGTCGCCTGCTGCTCGTCGAGGATCGAGGCCAGCCGGCCGGCGGCGATCCCGACGGTCACCGGGTCCAGGCTCATGCGGCCAGCTCGACGATCAGGCTTCCGTCCTCGGCCACGCGGGCCGTCGCGCCCGGGCCGACGACCGTGGTGGACTCGCGCTCCTCGACGATGGCCGGGCCGGCGAGCGTCGTGCCCGGCCCCATCCGGTAGCGGTCGTGGATCGGCGTCTCGGCGTAGCCGTCGTCGAAGTACACCGCGCGCGTCCCCTTGCGCGCGTCGCCGTCGCCGGCCGGTGCCGCGACCAGCCGCAGGTCGGGGTCCGGGCCGCGGCTGAGGACCCGCCAGCTGATGGCCTCGACCGGCACGTCCGGGCCGACCCGGCCGTGGGCGCGGACGTAGGCCGCCTCGAACGCCGCGCGAAGGTCCTCGCCCGGGGTCACCGGCACGGTCACCTCGAAGCCCTGGCCGACGTAGCGCATGTCGACCGAGCGCTCGTGGGCGATCCCGCTCACGCCCGACGCCGACAGCACCTCGGCGCCCTGCGCCTCGAGCTCGGTGAACAGCGGCTCCATCCGGGCGAGGGTGTCGTCGTCCACCGGCTCCAGGCGGCTGCGCACCCCGTCGGTGGCCAGCGGCGCCGCGAGCACGCCGATGGCGCTCATCACACCTGCGGCCGCCGGGACGATCACGGTCCGCGCGCCCAGCGCGGCGGCGACGCCGAACGCGTGCACCGGCCCGGCGCCGCCGAACGCGAACAGCGGCAGCCCGGTCGCGTCGTGGCCGCGCTCGGCGGCGTGCACGCGCGCCGCGCTGGCCATGTCCTCGTTGACCAGGCGGTGGATCCCCCACGCCGCCGCCTCGACGGTCAGCCCGAGCGGCTCGGCGACGTGCTCGCGGATCGCGGCGCGCGCCGCGTCGGCGTCGAGGCGCATCTCGCCGCCCAGGAAGAACCCGGCGTCGAGGTAGCCGAGGACGAGGTCGGCGTCCGTGACCGTGGGACGCGTGCCGCCGGCGCCGTAGCAGGCCGGGCCGGGATCGGCGCCCGCCGACTCCGGCCCGCAGGCCAGCAGCCCGAGCGCGTCGACGCCGGCCAGCGACCCGCCGCCGACGCCGATCTCGATCATGTCGATCGTCGGCGTCTTGATCGGCAGCCCCGAGCCGCGCGTGAAGCGGTCGGTGCGCGCCGCCTCGAACTCGTGGGTGACCAGCGGCCGGCCGGCCTCGATCAGGCACAGCTTCGCGGTCGTGCCGCC
>JAICUS010000834.1 GCA_025935735.1 Solirubrobacteraceae bacterium
ATAGGGTTCCTAGATTCCCACACGTGAAAGAGGTGCATTAGTCGTCCGTGCGATCGTGATCGACTCGCGCAACGGGGGCGTACAAACACGCACACTCGACCCTCGCGGCCGCGGCGAAGAGACCATTCCCCTACCCAGCCGCAGTTTCGCCGGGGCAACGAGGCGCCCGGGGCGTTGGGCCCGCCTACAGCAATCCGCGAGAGCGCAGCTCGCGCAGCACGCGCCGGCGGCGGAAGGCGCCCGCCCCGGCGAGCCGGTCCAGCGCCGAGCGCCGCTCGCGCAGGTCGACCTTGCACGAGGCCAGCTCGGCGCGCAGCTCGGCCGCGTCGCCGCGGGTGGCGTCCAGCGCGGCGCGCAGCTCGATCGCGTCCGCGCGAGCGGCGTCGATCGCCTGGCGGTTGCGCTCCAGCGTGGACTTCAACTCGTCCTCGCCCACGCGGGCGAGCTCGAGCGCGGCGCGCAGCTCGGCCACCTCGGCGGCGGCCTCGTCGGACTGCTCGCTGACCAGCACGGGGTTGCGGCGCTCGCCGCGCGGCGCGAGCGCGGCGCGGAGCTCTTCCGCGGAGACGTGCGGCTCGCTTCGGTTGTCCCACTCGCTCATGGGCGACGTGTTCGCGCCCCGGCGCCGTCCTCCTCCCGGCCCCGGATTCAGGCGCGGGACCCCGGCTGCCGATCACTCGGAAGATGGATCGCCGCATCGCGCTCGCCGCCACCGCCGTCGTCGCCTGCGTGGCGGCGGTCCTGGCCGTCGTCCACCATCGCGCCGCCGCCGCGGAGGTCCCCCGCGCCGCCGGGCCGGCCTATGAGGGCGTCGCGCCGCGCGACGAGGCGTGGATCCGCGCCGCGGTCGCGGAGGCCCGCCCGGAGGCCGCGCAGCTGATCGACGACGTCGACGGGACGGTGACGTTCCGCGCCGTCTATGAGCCGAACGCGCCGTGGGCGGGGCTGACCACCTCTGTGAGCCCGCACCGGTACACGGTCACGTTCAACCTCAGCTTCCTCGACGGCAGCCGCGGCCCGACGATCCGCGACGATGTCGTGCTGCACGAGCTCGGCCACGTGGTCGACTTCGAGGTCGTGCCGCGCGAGCTCAGCGACCGGCTCGCCGCCCAGGTGCCGGTCACCGGCACCTGCTTCACCGCCGACACCGGCGACTGCACGTCGCCGCGGGAGCGCTTCGCCGACACGTTCGCCAAGTGGGCGCTGCGCGGCGCCGTCTCGGTGGCCGGCGCCGGCTACAGCATCCCCATGCCCGCCTCGCTGGAGGACTGGGGAGCGCCGCTGTCGGCGCTCGCCGTCCAGCTCGAGGCGTCTAGCGCTTCTTCTTGATGCGCACGTTGCGGCTGACCTTGGTGACGAGGTCGCCCTGGTCGAGCTCGATCCGGGCCGTGTAGCGGCCCGGGACGAGGCCCTTGGTGCGGCCCAGCGCGACGTTCACCGTCTTGCGAGGCAGGATGCGCACCGAGCCGATGTGCGTGCTGCGCGTCCCCAGCGGCCCCTTGAGGTCCACGTCGCCGGAGATCGGCTCCAGGCTGTTGCCGCGGTTGGTCACCGGCAGCGCGAGCTCCTGCCTGCCGCCGTGCCCGGACGTGGTCACCTTGGCGCTGGACAGCTTGAGCACCGGGGTCGCGGGATCGAGCCGCAGGCTGCCGATCAGCCGGTAGCCGGTGACGATGCCCTTCTTGGAGTCCGCGTTGGGCGGCAGCCCGATCACCTCGAGCGCGCCGTAGAGCTCGCCCGAGGACGGCAGCCCGACCGTGACGTCGCGCTGCGCCTTCGGCTTGAGGTCGAACGACGTGTCGCTCAGCGTGGCGCCCGACAGCGTCTTGCGCCGGTTCGGCACCGTCACGCCGCTGCGCGACTGCCGCCACGGCCGCGCCGCGACGGTGATGGCCAGCGTGTGCGCGCTGTGGTTGGCCACCGTGACCGTGCCGCCGGCGCCCGGCTTCGCCG
>JAICUS010000481.1 GCA_025935735.1 Solirubrobacteraceae bacterium
AGGGCGTCGAGGGCGTGCACCGCTTCCTGGCGCGGCTGTGGCGGCTGGGCGTGGAGGTGTCCGAGCGCACCGGCGCGCGACCCCTGGAGAACGGCGGCCCGCGGCCGTCGCCTGGACCCGACCAGGAGCTCATGCGCAAGGCCCATTGGGCGATCGAGAAGGTCACGAGCGACATGGCCGGCCGGTTCGCGTTCAACACCGCGATCTCGGCCGTGATGGAGCTGGTCAACGAGTCCTACCGGCGGCGCGAGGGCGTCAACCCCGCGACCCTGCACTTCGCCGCGGCTACGGCGGCGTCGCTGATCTTCCCGTTCGCGCCCCACGCGGGTGCGGACGTCTACGAGATGCTGACCGGCGAGCGCGTGTGGGAGACGCCGTGGCCGGAGGCGGACCTGAGCCTGCTGGAGCGCGACGTCGTCGAGATCGTCGTGATGGTCAACGGCAAGCTGCGCGACCGCCTCCAGGCGGCCCCGACGGCCACGCAGGACGAGCTCGAGGCGCTGGCCCGCGAGCGGCCGAACGTGCAGGCGCACATCGACGGTCGGCAGGTGCTGAAGGTGGTCGGCGTGCCCGGCAAGCTGGTCAACTTCGTCGTGCGCTGAACCCCGGCCGCGCGCGCCGCGCGCGCGGTGCCGGCGGACCGCGCCGCGCGCCATCCCTCGCGCGGCCTGCGCAGATTCGGCACACTTTCGCGCGCCTTTTGGCACACGGCGTGGGAGAACCGTTGCGCGATGCCGCCTAGGTTCGCCGCATGTCCGAACGCGATCCCCGCCGGCTCGCCTTAGGCGCGGCCGCCGCCCTCGTCCTCGTCGCCCTCGCCGCCTGGTATCTGGCCCGGCCACGCCCGTCGGCCTCGGCCGCGACGCCGCCGCCCGCGGCCATCTCGGTGTCCGGCGAGGACGCGGGTGGCGGCGGCCGCGTGATCGTCGACGTGTCCGGCGCGGTGCGCAAGCCGGGCGTCTACCGGCTGTCCGCGGGCTCGCGGGTCGAGGACGCCCTGCGGCGCGCCGGCGGCGCGACCCACAAGGCCGACCTCACCCAGGTCAACCGGGCGGCGAAGCTCGAGGACGGGCGCCAGATCCTGGTGCCGGTCCGCGCTCCGGCCGGGGAAGCAGCGGCGGCGACCGCCGGGGCGGCGCCGGGAGCGACGCCGGCGGCACCGCTGAACCTCAACACCGCAACGGCCGAGCAGCTCGACACGCTCGACGGCGTCGGGCCGGCCACGGCCCAGAAGATCCTCGACTACCGCAAGGCCCACAACGGGTTCGGCAGCGTCGACGAGCTCGACCAGGTGCCGGGCATCGGCCCCAAGAAGCTCGCGGCCCTGCGGGACCACCTGCGGGTGTGAGCACATGCGCGCGCCGACCGCCACCTCGTCCGCACGGCCCGGGATCGGCCGGCGCTGTGAGGCCTGACGTGCGCACGCGGGTGGTGTCGATGGTCGCGCACGCCCGGCGGCATCCGCGGCACGTCGTGCTCGCGGCGCTGGTGGCGGGGCTGCTGCTCGTCGGGCTGGGTCCGCTGGGTGTGCTGCCGGCCGCCGCGGCGTTGGGAGCGCTTGGCGGGCGGACGCGGCTCGGGGCGCTGGCGGCGGCCGCGGTGGTCGCGGGCGCGTTGCTCGCGAGCGCGCGGCTCGAGGCCCTCGACGCGGGACGGCTGGCCGCGATGAGCGGCCGGACGCTCGCGGCTCGCGCGATCCTGCTCGAGCCGGTGCGGGAGCGGCCGGTCGGGCCGGCGGTGGCGCGCGCCCGGCTCGAGGCCGGCCCCGGGGCCGGGGAGCAGGTGGTGCTGCGCGTCGGCGCGTACGCGCACTCCGGCCCGTGGCCCGGCGTCGGGGACGAGGTGCGCGTCTTCGGCCGCGTGGAGCCGCTCGGTCGCTTCGACGCCTATCAGCGCCGCCGCAACGCCCACGCGGCGCTGGTGGCGTACCGGCTCTGGGCCACCGGTGGGCGCCGTGGTGGGATCGCCGGGAGGCTGGACGCCGTGCGCCGCCGCGCCGAGCGCGCGCTGACGGCGGGCCTCGCGCCGCGCGAGGCGGCGCTGCTGCGCGGGATGGTGCTCGGCGAGGACGAGCGGCTGCCGGACGACGAGCGCACGGACTTCCAGCGGTCCGGGCTCGCCCACATCCTCGCGGTGAGCGGCGAGAACGTGATGCTGCTGATCGTGCTCGTCCTCGCGGCCTGCGGGGTCGCCGGCGTGCCGCTGCGGGCACGGCTGTTGGTCGCCGCGGGCGCCGTCGCGGTCTATGTGCCGCTCGCGGGCGGCGGGCCGTCGATCCAGCGGGCCGGCGCGATGGGCCTGGCCGGGCTCGCGGCGGCCTTCGCGGGCCGCCCGGCGCGCCGCTGGTACGCGCTCGGCCTGGCCGCCGCCGCCACGCTCATCCTCAACCCGCGGACCGCGGGCGAGCCCGGCTGGCAGCTCTCGTTCGCCGCGGTCGCGGCGCTCCTGGTGGGCGCCACGCCGTTGCGGAGGGCGCTCGCGCGCCGGCTGCCCGGCGCGGTCGCCGACGCGGCGGCGATCACGCTGGCCGCCACCATCGGCACCGCGCCGCTGATGGCGCTCTACTTCGACCAGGTGTCGCTGGCGTCGCTGCCGGCGAACCTCCTGGCGGCGCCGGCCATCGCACCGATCATGTGGCTCGGCGTGCTGGCGGCGGCCGCCGCCCAGCTCGCCCCCGCGCTCGCGGCGCCGTTCACCGCACTGGCCGCGCCGCTGCTGGTCTACGTCCGCTGGGTCGCCCACACCACCGCCGCGCTGCCGCTCGCGGCGGTCCCGGGCGGGGCGGCCGCGCCGCTCGGGGCGGGAGCGGCGGCGATCGCCGCCGCCGCGGTGTGGCTGCGCCGCCGGACGGCGGCCGGCTCCGCCGACGCCGCCGAGGTCCCCGAGGGAGGGGCGGCCGCGACCGCGGGCCGCGGGGTCCGGCGGCGCCGACGGTCGCCGCGACGGGCCGTGCTCGCCGGGCTGGCGGCGGTCGGCGCGGCCGCGGGCGGGGGCGTGGCCGCCGCGCGGGCGGCAGGTGGGGCGGCCGGGCCGGCGCGTGGGGAGCTCGTGGTGTCGTTCCTGGATGTCGGGCAGGGCGACGCGACGTTGCTGCAGCGCGACGGGACGGCGGTCCTCGTCGACACCGGACCGCCCGACGGGCCGATCCTGACGCGGCTGAGGCAGGCGGGGGTGAAGCGGCTCGACGCGCTGGTGCTCACGCACGCCCAGGCCGACCACGAGGGCGCGGCGCCCGCGGTCCTGCGGGCGTATGCGACCCGGCTCGTGATCGACGGCGGGGCGGGCTGGCGGTCGCCGGTGCAGCGAGCGCTTCCGTCCGCGCTCGCCGCCGACGGGGCGCGGGAGGTGGTGCCGGAGGCCCCGGAGACCATCCGGCTGGGGGAGATCCGGCTGCGGATCCTGTGGCCGCCGCCGCCCGACGGCCCGCTGACCGGCGACCCGAACGAGCGGGCGGTGGTCGCCCGCGCCGAGGTGGGCTCGTTCTCGCTGCTGCTCACCGCGGACGCCGAGTCCGACGTCACCGCCCCGCTCGACCTCGCCCCGGTGACCGTGCTCAAGGTCGCCCACCACGGCAGCGCGGATCCCGGGCTGCCCGCGCTGCTCGCCCGGCTGCACCCGCGGATAGCCGCCATCGAGGTCGGCCGCCACAACACCTACGGCCACCCGGCGCCGACCACGATCGCAGCCCTGCGGAGGGTGGTGCCGACGGTGGTCCGCACCGACCGCGACGGCACCGTGCGCGTCCACGTCCTCGGCGGCCGGATGTGGGTGGAGCGATGAAGTCCGGGAGCGGACACGTGAAGCGCCGCGGAGAACCCGCTGTGTGCGGGCTGATGACGGTTGCGTCACCCCTCCGTCCGGAGCGAGGGTACGGTACGCGGCCGATCCCGCCGTTCCTCGGAAAGGAATCCCTCCCAGTGCACAAGCGTCTCTCCCTGGCCGCGTCGGCGGCCCTGCTCGCGTTGGCGCTGCTGGCGCCGAGCGCGCTCGCCGCCTCGAGCACGATCGTCATCTCACAGGCGGCCTTCCGCGGGCCGACCGGCGGCAATGACGAGCTCATCCAGTTGCACAACGTCTCGGCCACCGCGCAGGACATCGGCGGCTGGTCGATCTGGGGCAGCAGCCAGACCGGCTCGGCCAGCGTGCGCGCCACGGTGCCGCAGGGGACGAGCCTGCCCGCCGGCCAGACGTTCCTGTTCACGAATCGCCTCGGCTACTCGGGCACGGTGCCCGGGAACGTGACGTACTCAACCGGGATCTCTGACTCCGGCGGCATCCAGTTGCGCGATGCGACCGGTCAGGTGATCGACGCCGTCGGCAGCAACCAGCTGACCGGCGACGGCACCGCGTTCCGCGAAGGCACGGGCCTGTCGTTCCCGACCACCAACGGCAACGACACCTTCACCCGCAAAGACGGGCCGGACACCGACGACAATGCCGCCGACTTCACCGGCCCGGTAGACGGCGGCGGCGCGTGCGCGCCCGACGCCAACGGCATCACCCGCATCAACGAGGTCCAGACGCTCGGGCCGGGCAGCGCGTGTGAGAACGAGACCGTGAAGATCCACGGCATCGTCACCGGCGTGGACGACCTGTACGGCTCGAACTTCAGCACGATCTTCAAGGGCGACTCGGGGATCTGGGTCCAGGAGGCCACGCACGACGCGGGCGCCACGACCTCCGAGGCGATCTTCGTCGCCGGCATCGCGCGCACCCCGAAGCCGGGCAATCCCGCGGACGTGCTCGGGGACGA
>JAICUS010000732.1 GCA_025935735.1 Solirubrobacteraceae bacterium
ATCTGCACCGACTGGGCGAGCTGGCCGGCGCTCTCGCCGTCGCGGTTCTTGACCATCGCCTGGCGGATGTACGCCGTGGCCGCGTAGTGCGGGTCCATGCGCTGCGCCACGCTGCCCCAGCCCGCGCGCTGCTGGTAGACCCCGAGCGAGTCGCGGTCGCCGTAGGGCAGGTCGTGCACGCCGGACTCCACGATCGCCGCCTCGAAGGCCGACAGGCGCACGCGCGGGGGCGCGCCGAAGCGGTCGAGCACGTCGCAGATGATCCCGGCGATCTGCATGTTCGGCGGCCCGGCGAAGAACACGCCGCTCGCGCCGCCGAAGCCCAGGAAGTCGTTCGCCGCGGCGTCCCAGTCGAGCAGCTTGACCTGCAGGAACGTGTCCTCCAGCGCGCCCACCGAGCCGCCGGAGCCGAAGCCCGCGCCGATCGACCCGGAGTTGGCGACGTCGATGTGGATGTGGTCGAAGTGGCCCTCGGCCTGCCAGATGGTGCGGAAGCCGAGGTCGTGCAGGTGCTGGACGAGGCCGTCGATCGCGCCCGTCTCGTCGCCCTGGTCGTGGTTGACGTCCAGCGCGCCGGAGCCCCCGCAGCGGTAGTGCCAGCTGCCCTCGACGTGGACGCCCTTGGGCGGCACCACGCCGGTGACCGCGTAGTTCTCGCCCACCTGGAAGCCGTGCGCCTGCAGCAGGTGGGCGAGCTTGACCAGGTCGTTGGTCGACGTGCCGTTCCCGCAGGTCGGCGGGTCCGAGATCTCGCCCTTGAGCGTCTTCCACGCCTTGTCGGGGATCGTCGGGTCGCCGCCGCTGACGTCCGGGCCGATGTTCCCGCCGCCTCCGCCGCCCCCGAGGCCCGGCACGGCCATCAGCTCGAGCACGGCCCGCGAGCGCGCCTCGCCGCGCTGGCCGGAGCTGTCGAGGTTCTTCGCCGGCTCGCCCAGGTCCGCGTCGGTGGCCACCCACACGCGCACGTCGGCCCCGACCCGCTGGAAGTTCGTGATGTGGACGTGGTTGCGCGCGGCGTAGAACTCGGCCTTGGCCCGCACCTCGATCGGGTCGACCAGCGCGATGTCCGCCGTCCCCGTCAGCGCGACCTGGCGCTCGAGCTGCTCCTTGACGTCCTTGGCCGCGGCCAGCGCGGCCGCGTCGGCGCCGGTCTGCGCGCGGGTGGAGAAGTCCGCCGCGCGCCCGACCTGGAAGAACATCAAGCCCACCAGGACCAGCGCGGCCATCGTCATCACGAGGCCGGGGATGATCTGGCCCTCCTGGCGCCTCAGGGTCACGCGCGCAATGTAACTCCGGTTCCCGGGGCGCTACCTGGGTCCCGGGACCCATCTTGCCCCCGGGACCCTGCTCAACTTGGGGGTGGGCCCTGTGAGAGCGGACAACCAACCCTTATCTTTGGGCCGCGCACGTAACGTCGCCCGAGGTCCGAGCTTGCGAGGACGGAGGGCGAAACCGACTTTTCACCGGGCAGGGAAGCAGATGAATCCAAGACAGCGACGGGCGATCCTGTTGCTCGCGCTGGCCTTCGCGGGCCTACTGGGCGTGTTCGCGCTCGTGGCGAGCTACGTCTCCGACGTCAACACCCAGGTCGGCCCGAAGGAGAACGTGCTCGAGCTGACCAAGGACGTCGCCGCCAACGAGCCGATCCCCGACAACGCCGTGACCGAGAAGCAGGTGCCGCAGCGCTGGGCGCCCAAGGCCGCCCTGACCAGCCGCGCCCAGCTGATCGGCTACGTCGCGGCCTCCGACCTGGACTCCCACTCGATCCTGCAGGAGGGCATGATCGCCTCGCCGCCGCAGCTGAAGGCCGGCCAGCGCGAGGTGGCCGTGCTGGTGGACGCGTCGACCGGTGTGGCCGGGCAGATCGCCCCCGGGCGCTTCGTGGACGTGATCGCGGCCTATCCGGCGGACGACCAGACCAAGCGCCCGTCGCGCACCGAGGTCGTCGTGCCGTCGGCGCTCGTGCTCGCCGTCGGCCAGCCGCAGCTCAAGGGCGGCAACGGCGTGCAGGAGGCCCAGCGCGACCCGACGCAGGTCGTGCCGGTCACGTTCGCGCTCGACAAGCGCCAGGAGATCATCGTCGCGCACGCGGAGAGCTTCGCCACCGACGTCCGGCTCGCGCTGCTGCCGCCGCGCCAGCCCGACTCCGAGCGCACGCTGGACGAGACGATCTACCGCGGCCAGGACCCGCGCCGGCACAAGGACGGGACCATCTGGTGAGCGCCCGGCTGCTCATCGCGGTGGCCGACGACGAGACCGCCCGTCGCGCCGCCGCCCAGGCGCGCGAGGCCGACCTCGACGTGGTCGACATCGTCGCCGACCTCGAGGAGCTGCACCGGTCGATGCGCCGCCTGGACGTCGACGTCGTCCTGCTCTACGACGACCTCGGCGGCATGCCGGTGCTCGACCTCGCGCGCGAGCTGGCGGGCGCGTTCCCCGAGGTCGGGCTGATCCTGCTCTCCGGCGACGACTCGCCCACGCTGCTGCGGGCGGCGATGCAGGCCGGCCTGCGCGACGTGGTCACGCTGCCGGCGCCGCTGGAGGTGTTCGAGACGAGCCTGCGCGCCGCCGCCCAGTGGTCGCGCACGATGCGCGACCGGGTGACCGGCGAGGAGTCGGCCACCG
>JAICUS010000312.1 GCA_025935735.1 Solirubrobacteraceae bacterium
AGGACCCGCTGCGCCGCTGGAAGCTCAGTCCGATGGACCTCGAGTCGCGCGTCCGCTGGGTCGAGTACTCGCGCGCCAAGGACGAGATGTTCCTGCACACGCACACGCCCGAGGCGCCCTGGTACACCGTCGAGGCCGACGACAAGCGGCGCGCGCGGCTGAACTGCATCGCCCACGTCCTCGAGTCGATCCCCTACGAGGACGTGCTCCCGCCGCCGCTCGAGCTGCCGGCGCGCCCGCCGCGCGCCGACTACGAACGCCCGCCGCGCGGCGAGAACACGGTCATCCTCGACCGCTACTGAGTGGCGCCGCCGGCCTCGCTGGTGATCGTGGCGCTGGTCACCTTGCTGTGTCCACGCGAGCCCCGGAGGGTGATCCGCAGGACGAGCTTGCGGCCTCGCGTTCACCGAATACGGCGTCGCGACCGTCTGTTGAGCAACCCTGAGCCACATCAGGCACGGCGGCGGCAATGACCGCTGACCGCTGACGTGATCATCGCCCGGCAGCCGCTGGCATGTCGCGATCGTCGAGGAGAAGCGGTCTGCGATGCGACCCGGCGGCAAGATTGAACGCGCCGGCCGCGGCTACGGCGCCGGGGTCGACTACAACCGCGGGGTCCCAGTAGTTCCGCCTGAAAGGGGGCGCCGAGGTCCGCCGGGTCGACGACGGTTGTGTCCGAGTCGTCGAGAACAGCACGATCCCACGCGGGCCTGCGACTGCCCCTCTCGTATTAGGGTGCGCCGCCGATGACATTGCGAACGCGGGGAAGCCGGATCGTTGACGCTGACGGCGATCCCGTCCGCCTCAAGGGCACCAACGTCGGCGGTTGGCTCAACATGGAGAACTTCATCACCGGCTACGCCGCCAACGAGTCGATGATGCGGGCGGCGATGCTCGCCGTGCTCGGACGGGACAGGTATGAGCTCTTCTTCGAGACGCTGCTGTCCTCGTTCTACGGCGAGGCCGATGCCGCCTTCCTGGCGGAGATCGGGCTCAACTGCGTCCGCATCCCGGTCAACTACCGCCACCTCGAGGCCGACGCGCGACCGTTCGAGATCATCGAGGACGGCTTCCGCCACCTCGACCGGGCGATCGAGGCCGGAGCGGCGCATGGCGTGTACAGCATCATCGACCTGCACGCCCTGCCCGGCTCGCAGAACCAGCACTGGCACTCGGACAACCCGACGCACCGGGCGTTGTTCTGGAAGCACCGTCACTTCCAGGACCGCGTGGTCGGGATCTGGGAGGCGATCGCCGACCGCTACAAGGGCGACGAGTGGGTCGCGGGCTACAACCTCATGAACGAGCCCGCCGATGAGACGCGTGCGGTGGTCGGCCCGTTCTACCAGCGGCTCGCGACCGCCATCCGCGAGATCGACCCGGAGCACATCCTGCTCTTCGACGGCAACACGTACTCGACCGAGTTCGGCTTCTTCGGCGAGCCGCTCGAAAACGCCATCTACACGCTGCACGACTATGTCCCGGCCGGCCTCGGGCGCGCCGACCACTACCCCGGTCCGGAGTCGGCCGAGGCGAAGTTCCTCCAGCGCTCGGAGTACGCGCGGCGCACCGGCACGCCGATCTACGTCGGCGAGTTCGCCCCGATCTACACGGGCGATGACGAGGAGGACGCCGTTCGCCGGCGGATCCTCGACGACCAGCTCGCGATCTACCGTCGCTACGACGCCGGCTTCGCGACCTGGCAGCACAAGGACCTGGGCCGCCAAGGCCTCACCTACGTGCGCCCCGAATCGCCATACGGCGAGTTGGTGGCGGATTTCGTGGCCAAGAAGCGCCGGCTGGGGGTCGACCAATGGGGGAGCAGCGGGAGCGAGAACCCCGAGGTCACGCAGCCGATCCAGGACCTCGTCGCCCGCGAGGCGCCCGGCTTCGACCCGTACCCGTGGGGGCGGTTCGACTTCGTGCGCACTCTCGTGCTCAACATCACGCTCGCGCAGCCGCTGTGCGGCGAATACGCCGAGCTGTTCCGCGGCCTCGGCGACGACGAGCTGATCACGCTCGCCGAGTCGTTCAAGTTCGAGAACTGCGCCGTGCGCGAGCACCTCCGCGACCAGCTACGTGACGCGTGACCACCACGTTCGGCGTCATCGGCAGCGGCTGGCGCTGCGAGTTCTTCCTCCGGCTCGCGCAGGCCGCGCCGGACCGCCTGCGCGCCGCCGGCGTGGTCACCCGCAGCGCCGAGCGCGGTGAGCAGGTGACGGCGCAGTGGGGCGTGCCCACCTTCCGCACCGCCGAGGAGCTGCTCGCGGCGGGACCGGACTACGTGATCGTCGCCGTGCCCTGGGCGGTCACCCCTGACGCGACGCGCGAGCTCGTCGGCCTCGGCGCCCGCGTGCTCGCAGAGACCCCGCCGGCCCCCGACCTCCCCGGCCTGCGGGCGTTGTGGGACGACGTCGGGGGCAGCGGCCTCGTGCAGGTCGGCGAGCAGTACCTGCTGATGCCCGGCCACGCCGCCCGCTTGGCCGCCCTGCGCGAGGGCGTGATCGGCGAACCGACGTCCGTGCAGATCTCGTCGACTCACCTCTATCACGCGGTCTCGCTGATCCGCGGGCTGCTCGGCGTCGGCTTCGAGCCGGCGACGGTGTCGGCGCGGGCGTTCACCGCGCCGCTCGCCGACCCGCTCGGCTTCGGCGAGTGGAGGGGCGACGCGACACCCAAGGACACGGTCACGACGCTCGCCACCATCGACTGGGGCGGGCGGATGGGCCTGTACGACTTCACCGACAACCAGTGGTGGAACCCGCTGCGCCACCGCCGGATCGTGATCCGGGGCGCGGGTGGCGAGATCGCAGACGACCGCCTCGTGCGGCTCGCCGACCCCACGACGCCCGTGGCGTCCGCTTTCGAGTACCGGCGCACGGGCATCGACCTCAACCTCGAAGGCAACGACCTGCAGCACGTCTCGCTCGACGGCCGCGTGCTCTACCGCAATCCATTCGCGGGCACGCGCCTGTCCGAGGACGACGTCGCCGTCGCCGACCTGCTCGAGCGCACAGGCGCGTGGGCGCGCGGCGAAGGGCCGGAGCCCTACCCGCTCGCCGACGGCCTGCAGGACCACCTGATCAGCCTCGCGATCGGCGAGTCGGCGAAGACCGGCCGCGACGTGACGACGGAGCGGGAGGCCTGGGCGCGGTGAGGGCGGCGGTGCTGCACCAGCCGGGGGAGCCGCTGCGCATCGAGGAGCTCGAGCTCGAGGACCCCCGCCCGGGCGAGATCCGCGTCCGCGTCGCCGCCGCGGGCGTCTGCCACAGCCACTACCGCTACATGACCGGCGACCTGCCGTGCCGGCTGCCGATCGTCGTCGGCCACGAGGGCAGCGGGACGGTCGAGGCCGTGGGCGACGGCGTGGAGTCGGTCGGGCCCGGCGACCTGGTGACGACGGTGGACCTCCCGGGCCTGCTCGGGCTCTACCTCGCCGGGCGCCTCCCGCTCGACGAGCTGCTCGGCGACGACTACCCGCTCGAGGGCGTCAACGAGGCGTACGCGGCGCTCGCGCAGGGTGCCATCGGGCGCGCGGTGCTGCTGCCATGACCGAGTTCGCGACCTATCCGAGCCTGCGCGACCGCGTGGCGTTCGTATCCGGCGGCGCCACCGGTCTCGGGGCCGAGTTCGTGGCGCAGCTCGCCGCCCAGGGCGCGCGCGTCGCCTTCGTGGACGTCCAGGACGGTGCCGGTCTGGCCTCGACAGTGGCCGCGGACGGCCACCCCGAGCCGTTCTTCCAGCACTGTGACGTGCGCGACGTCGACGCGTTGCAGGCCGCGATCGCCGCCGCGGCCGACCGGCTCGGCCCGATCGCCGTGCTCGTCAACAACGCCGCCAACGACGTCCGCATCCCCATCGACGACATCACCGCCGAGAAGTGGAACGAGCTCTCGGAGGTCAACGTCCGCCACCACTTCTTCGCCACCCAGGCGGTGCGGCCGATGATGCGCGAGGCGGGCGGCGGCTCCGTCATCAATCTCGGCTCGATCAGCGCGCACATCGATCTACTCCAGCTGCCCGTCTACATCACCGCCAAGGCCGGCATCGAAGGGCTGACGCACACGCTGGCGCGCGAGCTCGGCCCGGAGCGCATCCGCGTCAATTGCGTGCTGCCGGGCTGGATCATGACCGAGCGCCAGCTCACGCACTGGGTCACACCGGAGGCGGAGGAGGCGATCGCCCGCAACCAGTGCCTGCCGGACAAGCTCTACCCAGAGGACGTCGCGCGGCTCGTGCTCTGGCTTGCCGCCGACGACAGCCGGATGTGCACATCACAGCGATGGATCGTCGATGGAGGTTGGATGTGAGAGCCCACTGTGGGGCGGGCCGTCTGCCGGGTTCCCGGTCACGGTCGAGGCCTGAGAGATCTGGTCTTCAGCCGCCGACGCGGATCAGCTTCTTGTTGACGAACTCCTCGGTGCCGAAGGTCCCGAGCTCGCGCCCGAACCCTGAGGCCTTGACCCCGCCGAACGGCAGCTCGACGCCCTCGGCGCCGACCGCGTTGATGAACACCATCCCGGCCTCGATCTGATCGGCCACGCGCAGGGCCTGGTCGTTGTCGGTGGTGAACACGTAGGAGCCGAGGCCGTACGGCGTGTCGTTGGCCAGGCGGACCGCCTCGTCCTCGGAGCCGACCCGGTAGACCTGCGCGACCGGTCCGAAGAACTCCTCCCGGTATGCCGGGTTGTCCGGCGTGATGTCGGTCAGCACGGCGGTCTTGAAGAAGTTGCCCTCGCGTCCGCCGCCGGCGACGAGCTTGGCGCCGTTGTCGAGCGCCAGCTTGACCTGCTGCTCGAGCCGGTCGGCCGCCGTGGTCGAGGACAGCGGCCCGATGGTCGTGTCCTTCTTCTCGGGGTCGCCGGGCTCCACTGCGGTGAGCGCCTGGGTGAACTTCTCGATGAACGCGTCGTAGTAGTCGTCGAGGACGATGAAGCGCTTCGCCGCGTTGCACGCCTGGCCCGTGTTCTCCAGGCGCCCGCCGACCGCGGCCTCCACCACCTCGTCGATGTTGTCGGCCTTGAGCACGAGGAAGGGGTCCGAGCCGCCGAGCTCGAGCACGACCTTCTTCAGGTGCCGGCCGGCCAGCTCCGCCACCGCCGCGCCCGCCCGCCCGGAGCCGGTGAGCGAGACGCCCTGCACGCGCGGGTTCGCGATCACGTCGGCGATCTGGTCGTTGGTCGCGTAGATGTTGATGTAGGCGTCCTTGGGGACGCCGGCCTCGTGGAAGATCCGCTCCATCCACTCCGCCGACTCCGGGCACTGCGGCGCGTGCTTGAGCAGGATCGTGTTGCCCACGATCAGGTTCGGGCCGGCGAACCGGGCGACCTGGTAGTAGGGGTAGTTCCACGGCATGATCCCCAGCAGCAGGCCGACCGACGAGCGGCGGATGAACGCCGAGCCCTCGCCGTCGAGCAACTCGATCGGCTCGTCCTTGAGCAGCTTCGCCGCGTTGTCGACGTAGTACCGGTAGATCGCAGCGGAGAACTCGACCTCGCCGACCGCCTGGGCGATCGGCTTGCCCATCTCGCGGACGATGATCTCCCCGAGCTCGCCCTTGCGGTCCTCGTACAGCTCGGCGACCTTGCCGATGATCTCCGCGCGCTGCTCCAGCGTCGTTTCCCGCCCCCACTGGCGATGCGCGTCGGCGGCACGCGCGATCGCCGCCGCAAGGTCGGCGTCACTGATCGTCTCGTAGGTCTTGATCGTCTCGCCGGTCGCCGGGTTCACGACCGCATAGTCGCTCGTGCTCATCCGTTCATTTTCGCCCGGGACCCAGCTCCACGATGGACAACGACGCCAGGGGGCGTGTGACAAGGATCCCGGTTGGTTCGGGTTGTGGTCCCGGCGGTCGGGGGTTCGAGTCCCCTCGCTCACCCCTCAGGAATTCCCTGCAAAACGCAACTGTTCGCACCGAACAGGGTTCGCCCAAATCCGCCCACGGGGACAGATTTGGGGACAGATGCGCCCGCAACTACCCCCCGGGACCACCGAAAATGAGGTAGGGGGCGATGAGCCTCCAATACGGTTCCGCGGGGACGAGCCCGAGCTCTACCTCGCGTTCAACCACGAGCTGATCCGCAAGGTCCGCGGTGCCGTCCACGCGGGATCTGGCCGACATCGAGGACGCGTGCTCGTTCGCGTGGGTCCAGTTCTTCCGCTACCAGCCCTCTCGCGACCGCGAGTGGCGCGGGTGGCTGTTCCGCACCGCCCAGCGGGAGGCGTGGCGGCTGAACGCGCAGCAGTACGCCGAGCGCCCGATGCTCCACGACACCGACGGCTACGAGGAGCGGCTGGAGTTCCAAGCTGCGCTGGAGGAGCTCCACAAGCTGCCAGAGCACCTGCGCGCCGTCGTCCTGCTCAACGCCGCTGTCGGTCGGCACGCCGACGTTGCAGCGATCCTCGGCGTCAGCCGCCAGCATGTCGGCTATCTGCTTCAGCAGGTGAGCGTCGCGGTCCAGGACAGGGCCGAGCGCCGCGCCGAGCTCGAGCGCCCAGTCGCCTCACCGCGCGCGGCCAGGCTGCGCGAGTTGCAGGACGAGCCGCCGGAGTGGCTGCTCAACACCATCGGCCGGGTGCCGCCGCTGGGTAAGAGCACCAGCGGCTGCATCTTGGCCTGGCGACGCGCGGCACTCGCGATCGACGACTACCGGCGCGTCTCGGGCTGGACATCAGCGGGGGAGGGAGTCGGGCCCACGCCGACCGATCCGCCAGCCAGGCGCGCGCATCAGCGAGCCGAGCGAACGATCGCCCAGTTCCACGAGGAGCGCCAGCGCCGGCATGGCCGACTACGCGAACGATGAGGGGGACGCGATCACGGGACCCGCTGGGCTTTGCCGGAGCATCCCTGCGCGACGGGTCAACGCGTATCGATATTGGTGCGCGCGGGCCGGCGCGACGTACGCCTCGTGCGCGGAGGCGTGGCGTAGTGAGGGATCTACAGGACCAGCTACTCGACCACAACCAACGCCACGAACGAGGTGTGTTAGCGTGTGTTGCACACCCAAACACACGGAGGGGTCGCCTCATGCCCGTGCAGGACGACGTCGGACCGGCGCTGGCCAAGTGGTTGGCGCCATATCTCGCCGAAGAGCTCAAGCGG
>JAICUS010000364.1 GCA_025935735.1 Solirubrobacteraceae bacterium
GCGTTGCGGATGTCCGTGCGCAGGCTCGGATAGCTCGTGAGCGTGCGCCCGCGGACGAGGTCGGCCTCGACGAGCGACCACGGGCCGTGGCAGATGACGCCGACCGGCTTGGCCTGCTCGAAGAAGGCGCGCACGAAGCGCACGGCGTCCTCGTCCGTCCGCAGGAAGTCGGGGTTGGCGACGCCGCCCGGCAGCACCAGGCCGTCGTAGTCGGACGCGTCGGCGTCCTTGGCGGTCGTGTCGACGGAGAACGTGTCCGCCTTGTCGAGGTGGTTGAACGCCTGCACCTCGCCGTCCTCGACGGAGATCAGCTGCGGCGAGCCGCCGGCCTGCTCGACCGCCTTCCACGGCTCGGTCAGCTCCACCTGCTCGACGCCTTCGGCCGCCAGGAACGCGATCTTCTTGCCCTTCAGTTCTTCAGCCATGCCCAGCGGCTACCCAGGGGTGCGATCGGGTAGGCGCCCCGCATGGGATACGTGATCGCGGCCATCATCCTCGTGCTGATCGTCGGCGCGTTCGTCTTCTTCATGGTCAACAGCGCCACGCGCAAGAGCAACGTCTCCGACGCCACCGACCCGGGCGCGGACCAGAACCCGCTGGGGATCGTCGGCTCCGACCGCGAGACGCCGGCGGGCGACACCGGCCAGCACGCCGACGAGGACGCCGGCGGCGCCGGCCGGACGGCCGGCGGCCCGGACGACCCGCACGTCGCCCGACCGGTCGTCGGCGGCGAGGGCGAGGGCGAGCGCTCCACCTGATCCTGAGGTTCAGGTCAGCGCACGGACATTTTGGACGCATGTAGCCGAGATTGAGCGTGCGTTGGTTTGAAGCGCAACCAGCGTGGGCAGATACTGGATGTCGCGTCAAACGGATGCCCTCCACTCTCCGGCCGACGCGCACAACCCTCCTCCTCAGCGTTCGGGGCGCCCAAGTGGCGCCCCGTCCGCGTTAAGGGACGCGCGCGCGGGGTAGGTGCAGCCTCGTGACCCCCACTCCGACGCCCGACCCGCGGCCGCCCGGCCCGCCGGGACCCGACCCGCAGCCGCCGACCCCCACGCCGGACCCGACGCCGCTCCCGCCGGACCCGAACCCCCGCCCAATCTAGTGGTCCCGCCCGCAGATACGCACGAGCGGAACCACTAGTGGAACCCGTCGATCGCACCCCCACCGAGGCCCTCGACTACGCGGCGCTCTCGGCGCTCTACGGCGCCCTGCTGGCCGGCACGGCGGTGACCGGGCGCCGGCGCGGGCCGATCCCGGCGACCGAGCTCCCGGGGCTGGCCGCGGCGTCGTTCGCGCTGTCCAAGCTCGTCGTGCACGAGAAGGTCGAGAGCTGGATCCGCCGCCCGTTCGTCGACGAGCAGAACGGCGGTCGCCCCAAGGGCCGCCGGCTGCGCTACGCGGTGGGCGAGCTGCTCAGCTGCACGCGCTGCATGGGCGCGTGGAGCGCGCTCGCGCTGACCGCGCTGCGCCTGCACTCGCCCGCGGCCGGGCGGACGGTCACGACGGTGCTCGCCGCCTCGGCGGGCAATGACATGCTGCAGGCGACCTTCAGCTGGATGTGCGCCCACGCGACCACCGAGCAGAAGGTGGCGGAGGACCCGACGATCCTCAGCGGAGCGGTGCGCCAGCCCGCCTGAGTGAAACCGTCGCGCACTTCTGACGTTCATGTAACTATTCGAACCGCAAGATCCCTTTCCCCGGCGCGGTTAGCGCGCTCGGGCCGGGGGTACCAACAGTCGCGAATTCCATGGCCAGCCACGTCCAGCCGCAGCTTCGTCCGGTGGAGCTGCACTCCGAGGAAACCGACGTCAAGCTCACCCTCCCCGCCCGGCCCGAGAACGTGGCGGTGATCCGGCACGTCCTGGGGGCGTTCGCCGAGGCGCTGCGGCTGCCGGACAGCCTCGTGGAGGACCTGCGGCTCGCGGTCACCGAGGCCTGCACCAACGTCGTGCGCCATGCCTACGCGCCCGGCTCGCCCGGCCCCGTGGAGATCTGGCTGCGGCCCGACGACGACGCCGTCAAGGTCGTGGTCGCCGATCGCGGGCGCGGGATCGGCACGAGCGCGGACGCCGCCGGCCCCGGCCTGGGCCTGCCCTTGATCGCCGCGATCGCCGACACGGTCGAGCTCCAGCCGGTCCCCGGCGGGGGCTGCCGCGTGGCGATGACCTTCGCGCGTCACCCGTCCGGGGACGCTGCGTGACGTTGCGGCCTGTCGGGGTGGACGCACCGACGACCGTCTCGATTGCCGCAGGGCCCCTCGTGGGCCCGATCCTGCGGCGCGTGGTCGGCATGCTCGCCGCCCGCGCCGACCTGCCGCTCGACCGCCTCGACGACGCGGTGCTGGTGGCCGACCTGATCGCGGCGCGCGCGCCGGCGCACGTGCTCGGCGATACGGTGGACGTCGCCTTCCAGCCCGGCCCGCGCACGCTGGCGCTGCGGGTCGGCCCGCTGCGCCCGGGCGGCGGCGACGCGCTGGTGGTCGACGCCGCGGTCCCGGGCGTGGGCAACGTCATCGAGCAGCTGGCGGACGAGCTGCGCGTGGCGCCGGAGGGCGAGCAGGAGTTCCTGCACGTCCGACTGGAGTACGCAGGGTCCGCGAACTAGTGGCGCACCCGGGCGCACCACTGGACGTTCCGCCGGGATTGGGAATCGCCCCGGCGGGGGAAGAACGCCGCTGATGGCGATGGCTTTTGGCATAGAGGACCGGGGGGTCGACGAGGACACGCACGTCGTCGCGGTCACCGGCGAGATCGACCTGTTCACGGCGCCCGAGTTCAAGCAGCGGGTGTCCGCCCCGATCGACGCCGGCCGCACGCGGCTGATCGTCGACCTGACCGCGACGACGTTCATCGACTCCTCGTCGCTGGGCGTCCTGATCGGGGCGCACCGGCGCCTGCGGCGGCTCAACGGCACGCTGGTGATCGTGTGCAGCGGCGAGGCGATCCTCAAGACGTTCCGGATCACCGGGCTCGACGGCGTCTTCACGATCGTGCCGACGCTCGACGAGGCGTTCAACGGCGACGCCGTCGGTGCGTAGCGGTTTCGGACGTGGGTCCGGTTGTCTGGCGGCGTCCGGACCCACGGTCCGGAGCCGCTAGCTACTTCCCCCGGAAATAGTCGCGGCCGCTGACGCGGATCCGTCCGGCCTGGCAGAGATGATTTGCCTGGAAATCGGGCGATCTTGGGGGTTGAGGTGCTGCGTCTGTCGGGCGGACAGGTGGAGTCGTTGTTCGATGTTGGGTTGCCGGTCACGGTGGCCGAGTTGCCGGCGGATCTGGTGGCGGTGGACGCGTTGTTGTGCGCGCCCGACGTGTTGGCGCCAATCGAGGCGTCGTGGGCGGCGGACGCGCGCGCCTTCGGGCGCCCGACGGTGCCGATGGACCGCTTCGTGCGCTTGATGATCGTCAAGGTGCGGTCGGGCTGGGGCTATGAGACGCTCGTCAAGGAAGTCTCCGATTCGTTGCACTTGCGTCGGTTTTGCCGGATCGGGCTGTGGGATCGCCTGCCGGATGAGTCGACGATCCGCAAGCTCGTGCGGCGCCTCGGCGCAGACGTGATCGAGGACATCTGCTCGCAGGTGATCGCCGAGGCGACGAACCCGCGCGCCGGTCGGCGGCGCTTCGTGGTGCGCGCCGCGAGGATCGATTCGACCGTGGTGGAGTCCGACATCCGCTATCCGACCGATCTCGGGCTCGCGCAGGACGCCGCGCGGGCGCTCGCGCGCGCGGGCGCCACGGCGCGGGGGCTGGCCGGGCCGCAGGCGCCGCGCGTGAAGGATCGCTCACGCGCGATCGCGGGCCGGCTGCGCCGCGTCAACCGCTCGGTCGCGGCGCGCACCGGTCACAGCAAGCCGCTCGCGCTGCGGCTGACCGGCGAAGCCGGCGAGCTGCTCGCCGCCTCGATCCGCGAGGCGCGCCGGCTGGCCGCGCGGCTGCGTCAGCGGGCGCGCGGGCGCGGCGCCCGCGCCAAGCAGGCAGCCGCCGAGCGCCTCGATCGGCTCTGCGCGCTGGCCGAGAAGGTGTGCGCGCAGATCACGCTGCGAATCGCGGGCAAGCCGATCACGGACCGGCTGGTCTCGATCAGTGATCCTGACGCGCGCCCGATCCGCAAGGGCAAGCTCAACAAGCCCACCGAGTTCGGCTACGTCATGCAACTCACCGAGCTCTGCGAGAACACGCGCCGCGGCGCCCGCGGCCTGATCCTCCCGGTCAGCACCGGCATCGGCTCGCTCAACGAATCGCAGCTATTGCCCGCCACCGGCCAACGCCTGCGCGAGCTCGACCTGCGGCCCCGCGAGATCGCGCTCGACGGCGGCTTTCAACCCGGCCCGGTCCGCGAGCACCTGCCCGAGCCCGAGCGGCTGTTCATCAGCGGCCACCACGCCCCGCACGCCCGCAAGACCAACCGCCGCCTCGCCAAGTTCCGCGTCGGTGCCGAGGGCCGCATCAGCCACCTCAAACGACGCTACGGCCTCGACCGCTCGCGCCTGAACGGCCACGAAGGCGCGCGCGCCTGGGCGGCCTGGTCGATCCTCGCCTACAACCTCGACACCCTCGCGCTCAGGGCCGCGTGACGGCGCCCACTGCCGAGCCGTTCCCGCAGCCGCCGGGACGCCACACGCGCTGATCGCGTCCGCGCCACCTGAGACCATCAACCACAGGACGCGGGCTCACCCGCCTGCGACTCCCGACCGGTCCGATCCGCCCGATTGCGACCGCCACGAGAAACGGCCGCGCCGCCCGCGCGGCCGTTCTCACTTCACCCGTTAATCCGGGGCAAGTAGCTAGCCTCGGGGGCCGGATGGCTTCCGGCTTCTCCTCATCGGACGCGCAGAGCGACTTCGCGCGGGCCCGGCGCGCGCGTGTGCTCTCGGACATCGCCCGGCGCATGCGCCGCGAGCCGGGCGACGTCGGCCAGATCCTGCCGTTCGAGGAGGTCGTCGACGCGCTCGGCCGCGTCGGGCAGGTGGACCGCGGCCTGCAGGTGGTGCCGCTGGACGCGATCGTGGGGACGGTCGACCGCGCGGCCGACTTCGACCGCGGCTTCCGCCCCACCACCACGCGGCTGCGCTCGCGCTGGGAGCGCATCGCCGCCGCCCAGCGCCGCGGCGAGCCGCTGCCGCCGGTGTCGCTCTACCAGGTGGGCGAGCTCTACTTCGTGCGCGACGGCCACCACCGCGTCTCGGTGGCCAAGTCGCTCGGGCGCATGGACATCGACGCCTATGTGACCGAGGTCACCACCCGGCTGCGGCTGGGCAGCGACCTGCGGGTGTCCGAGCTGCCGCTCAAGGACCACGAGCGGCTGTTCCGCGAGCGCGTGCCGCTGGACGCGCCGCGGCGCGCCCGGATCGCGCTGTCGGACCCGTGGGACTTCGGCTTCCTGGCCGAGATGGTCGAGGCCTGGGGCTTCCGGATGATGCAGGAGCGCGGCAGCTTCGCCGACCGCGCCGAGGTCGCCCGCCGCTGGTTCGACGACGAGTACGCGCCGGTGTCGGAGATGCTGCGCTCCGGCGAGCTGATCGAGCGCGGCGAGACCGACGCCGAGGCCTACATGCGGGTGGCCGGCCAGCGCTACCTGCTGCTGCGCACGCACGAGTGGTCCGACGACGTGCTCGAGCGACTCCGGCGCACCGACAAGCGCAAGCAGCGCCGCCGGCTGCCGCCGCCCCGGCGGCGCCGCAGGCGCATCTAGTTCCGGCGCTCCCGGGCCGGGGTAGCCGCTCTCATAACGGCAATCAAAGGGGTACACCACATGAAGTCCGTCTTCACGTTCGCCCTCGGTGCGGCCGCGGGGGCGGCGGCCGCTCACTTCCTCGACCCGGACAGCGGCCGCCGGCGCCGCAGCCAGATGCGCGACCAGGCGCAGTCGAAGGCCGCCGGCGCGGCCTCCGCGGTGCAGACGCAGGCCCAGCACGCGACCGGCATGGCCAAGGGCGCGGCCAGCACCGTGACGCCCGGCCACACGCGGCTCGAGGAGCCCGACGACGTCACGCTGGCGCGCAAGGTCGAGACGCACATCTTCCGCGCGCACGACGCCCCGAAGGGCACCGTGTCGGTCGACGTCCAGGCGGGCGTGGCCTACCTGCGCGGCGTGGCCGCGCCGGAGTGGATCGACCGCCTCGCCGCGGAGGCGCGCCAGGTCGAGGGCATCAGCGGCGTCAAGAACCTGCTGCACACGCCGGGCACGCCGACCCCGGCCGCCGAGCCGCGCTTCCTCGCGGCGCAGCACTTCCACCGCTCCTAGCCGAGCGATGCGGCGGGCCCGCGCGCCGCGGGCCCGCCTCAGCCGCTCAGGCCGTCTTCGCGTGGGTGAGCGAGCGCCCGCCCTCGCGCTCGAACAGGTGGATCTGGGA
>JAICUS010000336.1 GCA_025935735.1 Solirubrobacteraceae bacterium
ACGCCTTGTGCACCACCGGCTCCGCGTCCCCGAGCTCCAGCTCGGGCACATAGCGCCACCGCTCGCTGCCCTCCGGCAGCTCCTCGCTGTGGTGCTGGACCCAGACGACCTCGACGTCCTCCGCCCGCGCCCTGTCCACCAACGCGCCGATGTTCGCCACCACCCGGTCGCGGTCATGGGCGGCGTCGACCACGCCGTTCTGCACGTCGATCACGATGAGCGCGGTGTTCGGTCGGTCGGGAAGCGTCGTCATGGTCCGGCCATCTTACGGGTCACCTCGGCGCCCGCTCGGGCTCAAACGAACTGCGGCTGGGTGTGGAGGAGGCCCTTCGGGGCGCCCGGGCGGGCCGGTCATCGTTTCTGGCTCGGGCCGCCGCGGGCGGGGCTCCTAAGTATCGATATACGACACTTCCGCGACCTGCCAGTTTCCGGTGCGTGATCTTCGCGGTCGGTCGTGAGCGTTTGACCGACCGGAGCGAGCGTTCTTGGCCGGACGCCTGGCTGACTACACCCCTACCCAGCCAGCCGTTCGCCGGCGCGCCGTAGAGGTGTGGGAAGCGCTCCTCACCGGCGTCGCTGGTCTCATAGCGCAGCGGGGCGGCCAGGCGCTCGGGCGCGACGCACAGCAGGACGAGGTCGGGCACGCCGGAGTACCGCGCGTCGGCCACGCGGACGACCTGGTCGGGGTCCGAGAGGTGGATGAAGCCCTCGGCGGCCAGCGAAGGCGCCTCATAGCGGCCCGCGGCTCGGGCCGCCTCCCAGGCCGCGCGCGTGGTGATGTGGAGGATCACGTGCGCTGACCGTACCGCGCTTTACCGAGCCTTTGCCGATCCCACACCGGCCCGGCCGACAGTGGCGGCATGTTGAAGACGGCGACCACGGTCTGGCGGCAGGAGCCCGGCGCGCGGCGGTTCATCGTCGCCCAGGCGCAGGGTTCGCTGGGGACGGGCGCCGGGTACGTGGCGCTGCTGGTCCTGGCCTATGAGCGGATCGGGTCCGGCTGGGCGGCGACCGCGGTGATGCTCGCCGACATGCTGCCGGCGATGCTGCTCGGGCCGCTGCTCGGGCTGCTGGCCGACAAGGCCGGCCACCGGCGGTGCGCCGTGGCGGCCGAGGCGATCTCCGCGGCCGCGTTCGCCGGGCTGGCGCTCGCGCACGGGATCGTGCCGATGCTCGCGCTGGCGCTGCTGGCCGGCTGCGGCGGCGCGCTCTTCCGGCCGGCGGCGTTCGCGCTGCTGCCCGGCCTGGTGGCGCCGGAGCGACTGGCCGCGCTCACCGGCGCCCACAACGCGGCGCGCGAGGCCGGGCAGGTGCTCGGACCGGCCGTGGCGGGCGGGCTGCTGAGCGTGGCCGCGCCCGCGGCGGTCCTCGGCCTCGACGCGGCGACGTTCGCCGTCTCCGCGCCGCATACGGCGCCGGCTTGGCCGCGGGCTCGCTGCTCGCCGGCCGCGGAGGTGACGAGCGCCGTCGCCATGTGGCGGGAATCGCGTGTCTGGGCTCGGGCATGGTCGCCACTGCCCTCGCGCCCGTGCTGGCGGCGGCGCTCGTGACCTTCGCGGTGACCGGCCTGGGCAACGGCCTGTTCATCGTCAGCAACCGCGTGCTGCTGCAGCGCCGCGTGCCGGAGCGTTTCCACGCCCGCGCCTTCGGCCTGCTCACGACCGGCGAGTCGTGGGGGTTCGCCGGCGCCGCGCTGGCCGGCGGGGCGCTGGCCACGGCGCTCGGCGGCCGCGCCGTGTTCGCGCTCGGCGGGGCCGCGCTGCTCGCCCTGTGCGCCCTCAGCGTCGTCCCGAGGAGGACCCGTGACCTACAAGCTCTGAGAGGTGCCGCCGTGAGCTACCGGTGGTGAGGAGGGACCATGCAGGCCTACAAGTTCTGCGGAGGAGACCCGAGATGGGATACAAGTGGTAGACGGCGACGGCCCGCGCGAGCGGGTCGCTCGCGTCAACGGGCCGATTCGGCGAGCACCGCGCGGATGCGCTTGTTGGACACCTGGCCGCGGGTGCCGAGGTGCTGGGCGAAGTGGTGCACGCGCAGCTCCTCGAGCATCCACGGGACCTCCGCCAGCGGGCCGGTGACCGCCGCGCCGCGCGGGAGGGCGTCCAGCCGGCGCCGGTAGGCGTCCTCGAGCTCGTGCACGGCGCGCATCCGGTCGCGGTCGACGTTGACCTGGTCGGGCAGGCGCTCCAGCCGCCGCTCGGCGGCCCGCAGGTAGCGCTCGACGTCGCCCAGCCGGCGCAGCCCGGTGGCGGTGACGAACCCTGCGTAGACGAGCCGGCCGAGCTGGCCCGCGACGTCCCGGCGGGCGTCGGCGAACGCCGGCCCGGGCAGCGCGTCCAGGCGCCGGCGCACCGCGGCCGCCGCGTCGAGCACGCCGACCACGTCCCGGACGGCGGCCAGCGTCGTCTCGGCCAGCGAGCCGGCCACGTGGTCGCGCAGCGCCCGGAAGCCCGCCGCGTCGAACACCGGGCCGCCGCCGGAGGCCATCAGGGAGGACACCGCGGCGGTGGCGCAGTCCTCCAGCACCGCCCGTACCGAGCCGTGCGCCGCGCCGGCCAGGGACAGCTGGTCGTGGTTGGACAGCCGCGACTGCACCCAGCGCAGCGGCGACGGGATGCTCAGCAGCAGCAGCCGGCGGGTGCCGACGTACATCGCCCGCGCCTGCGCGCCCGGCGTCTCCAGCGCCCGCACGCCCACGGTGTCGCCCTCGTCGACCAGCGCCGGGTAGGCGCGCACCGCCTGGCCGGTTCCGGGCAGCGCGACGATCCGCGGCAGGTCGCCGAACGCCCACTCGGTCAGCCCCGTGCGCTCCAAGGACCGCGTCGCCGCGGCCAGCGCCGCGCGCAGCCGCGGCCGGACCTGCTCGCGCAGCGCATCCAGGTCCTGGCCGGTCGCCAGCACCTCGCCGCGGTCGTCCTCGATGGAGAACGTCATCCGCAGATGCGACGGCAGCCGCGACAGATCCCAGGCGTCCGCGGGGATCCGCACGCCCCGCAGCAGCTCGATCTGCTCCGCCAGCGCCGCCAGCAGCGGCCGCCGGCGCGGCTCCAAGCGCTCGAGGACGGACGCCGCGACGTCCGGCACCGGGACCAGCCGCTTGCGCAGCTCCTTGGGCAGCGAGCGGATCAGCGCGACCACCAGCTCGGAGCGGAACGCCGGCACCAGCCACTCGAAGCCCTGCGCGTGCAGCTGCGGCAGCACCTTCAGCGGCACGTGGACGGTCACGCCGTCGTGCGCGGAGCCAGGGTCGAACCGGTAGCTCAGCTGCAGCGTGATCTCGCCCTGCCGCCACGCGCCCGGGCGTCCCTCGATCGACCCCGCGGCGTCGGGGTTGATCAGCACCTCGCGCGTGAACGTGAGCAGCTCGGGCCGGCGCCGGCGCTCGTCGCGCCACCAGCGGTCGAAGTGCCCGCCGGACACGACCTCGGGCGGGATTCGCGCCGCATAGAAGTCGAACACGGCCTGGTCGTCGACCAGGATGTCGCGCCGCCGCGCGCGGTCCTCGAGCTCGCGGACCTCCTCGACCAGCGCCCGGTTGGCCGCCAGGAAGCGGTGCCGGGCGTCCCACTCGCCCTCCACCAGCGCGCGGCGGATGAACAGCTCGCGCGCCAGCGCCGGGTCGATCCGGCCGTAGGCCACCGTGCGCGTCGCCACCGGCAGCCCGTAGAGCGTCACCCGCTCGGTGGCCACCACCGACGCGCGCTTGCGCTCCCAGCGCGGCTCGTCGTAGGACCGGCGCACCAGGTGCCCGGCCAGCGGCTCGATCCACTTCGGGTCGATCCGCGCCGCCGTGCGCCCCCACAGCCGCGACGTCTCCACCAGCTCGGCCACCATCACCCAGGCCGGCGAGCCCTTCACGCCCGACCCCGGCCACAGCGCGAAGCGGGCCCCGCGCGCGCCCGCGTACTCCCGGCGGGCGGCGTCGCGCAGCCCGACGTGCGACAGCAGGCCCGACAGGACCGCCTGGTGGACCGCCTCCGGCTCGGCGGGGGAGTGGTTGATCCGCATCCCCAGCCCCTTGGCCGCCTGGCGCAGCTGCCCGGCCAGATCCTGCCACTCGCGCACCCGCAGGTAGTGGATGTACTCGTCGCGCACCCGCCGCCGGAACGCGCCGCCCGACGCCTCGCGCTGCTGCTCGCGCAGGTGGCGCCAGAGGTTGATGTAGGCGAGGAAGTCCGAGCCCGGATCGGCGAACCGGGCGTGGGACTGGTCGGCCTGCGCCTGCGCCTCGGCTGGGCGCTGGCGCGGATCCTGGATCGACAGCGCCGCCGCGATCACGATCGCCTCGTCGACGCAGTCCAGCCGCTCGGCCTCCAGCACCATCCGGCCCATCCGCGGGTCGACCGGCAGCTGCGCCAGCCGCCGCCCCAGCGGCGTCAGCGTCCGCCCCGAGTCGTCCAGCGCCCCGAGCTCCTGCAGCAGCGCGATCCCGTCGCGCACCTGGCGGCGGTCCGGCGGGTCGAGGAACGGGAAGTCCTCCACGTCGCCCAGGTCGATCGCCGCCATCTGCAGGATCACCGACGCCAGCGAGGTGCGCAGGATCTCCGGGTCGGTGAACCGCGGGCGCTCGAGGTAGTCCTCCTCGGCGTACAGGCGGACGCAGATGCCCTCGGCCACGCGGCCGCAGCGGCCCTTGCGCTGGTCGGCCGAGGCCTGCGACACCGGCTCGATCGGCAGCCGCTGCACCTTCAGCCGCGCGCTGTAGCGGCTGATCCGGGCGGTCCCCGGGTCGACCACGTAGTGGATGCCCGGCACGGTCAGCGACGTCTCGGCCACGTTGGTGGCGAGGACGACCCGGCGGCGCGCGTGCGCCCGGAACACCCGCCGCTGCGCCGCGTCGGACTGGCGGGCGTAGAGCGGCAGGATCTCCACGTCGTCGCGCAGGCGGCCCTCCAGCGCGTCGGCGGTGTCGCGGATCTCGCGCTCGCCGGACAGGAAGACCAGGACGTCGCCGGGCCGCTCGCGCAGCAGCTCGTCCACCGCGTCGCCGATCGCGTCCAGGAGATCGCGCTCCTCCTCGTCCCACGGCCGGTAGCGCACCTCGACCGGGTACGTGCGCCCGGACACCTCGACCACCGGGGCGTCGCCGAAGTGGCGGGCGAAGCGCTCCGGGTCGATCGTCGCGCTCGTGATGATCAGCTTGAGGTCCGGCCGGCGCGGCAGGATGCGCTTGAGGTAGCCGAGCAGGAAGTCGATGTTCAGGCTGCGCTCGTGCGCCTCGTCGACGATGATCGTGTCGTAGCGGCGCAGCAGCCGGTCGCGCCGGATCTCGGCCAGCAGCAGCCCGTCGGTCATCAGCCGCAGCAGCGTGTCCTCGCCCGAGCGGTCGCTGAAGCGCACGGCGTAGCCGACCGCCCCGCCCAGCGGGACGCCGAGCTCGTCGGCGATCCGCTCGGCCACCGTGCGGGCGGCCAGCCGGCGCGGCTGCGTGTGGGCGATCATCCCGCGCACGCCGCGGCCCAGCTCGAGGCACAGCTTCGGCAGCTGGGTCGTCTTGCCCGAGCCGGTCTCGCCCGCCACCACGACGACCTGGTGGTCGCGGATGGCCGCCAGCAGGTCCTCGCGCCGGGCGCTGACCGGCAGCTCCTCCGGGTAGCTGACCGCGGGCACGAGGGCGCGGCGGCGCTCGACTCGCTCGGCCGTCCGCGAGTGGCGGGGCGCTCGCGGGCGGGACTGGGCCATCCCGCCGAGGATACGGTCAGTCCCGGTAGGCCACCGTCTCGCGGGCGCCGCGCCCGGCCGAGCGCAGGACCGCGTCGCACACCTCGGCCGCCCGGTAGCCGTCGCGCAGCGTCGCCCCGTGGGGCGCCACGTCACCGTCGTCGCGGATCGCGGTCAGCAGGTCTCATGCGACCGCGAATGCTCGCACCCGGCCGGCCGCCGCGGCCACGTGGTCGAGCGGCAGGTGCTCGAGGATCAGCGGCAGGTCCGGGCGGCGGTCGCGCAGGAACTCCAGGTACGGCCGCTGGGCGAACACGCCGGTCCCGAACTCGGGCGTGGCCACCTCGCCGTCGACCACCGCCACGTCCTTGAGATGCGCGACCACGAAGCGGTCCTCGAAGCGCTCCAGCAGGTCGCGGGTCAGGCGCTCGTGGGCCGGCACGGCCGCCGCGGAGAGGAAGTTGTACGGGTCGCACACCACCTGCAGGTGCTCCGAGGGGAAGCGCTCGAGCAGGCCGAGCAGGTGCCCCGGGTGGCGCAGCACGTTGCGGGCGTGCGCCTCCAGCGCGAGGATCGTCCCCGCGCGCTCGGCCGCGGCCCCCAGCTCGCCCAGCGACTCCAGCAGCAGCTCCCAGGCGGCCGCGCTCCAGTTCTCGTGGCTGTCCGCCCAGTCGGAGTCCGGGTTGCGCGTGCCGGTCTCCGTGGCCACCACCGCGGTGCCGAAGCGCGGCGCGAGCTCCAGGCAGCGGGCGATGAAGTCGAGGTTCTCCCGCCGCCGGCCGGGGTCGGGCGCGACCAGGTTGCGATAGCCGGCCAGCGCGGGCACCGTGACGCCGTGCGCGGCCAGCGCGGCGACGCCGGGGGCGATCCGCGCCGGGTCCCGGACGCACTCCTCCAGCAGCGCGCCGCCCAGCTGCACCGCCACCAGCCCCAGCCCGGCGAATGCCTCGCCCAGCCGCTCCCACTCGCCGGCCCCGAAGTCGTAGGAGAACGCGCCCAGCCGCGGCCAGGGGATGTCGACCTCCAGCCCGGGGAACGTGGCCCGGGCGAAGCTGAGGTCGCGCCGGACGAGCTCGTCGGGGCCGGGCGGCGTCTCGAACACCAGCCAG
>JAICUS010000755.1 GCA_025935735.1 Solirubrobacteraceae bacterium
GGCCGCCTGAGCGCCGGGACCTGGTCGAGCCAGGTCCCGGACCGCCTGGAGTTCGAGGGCCGCCTCGGCCTGCCGGTCGGCGCCGCGCTGGGGGAGGCGCGCGCGGCGCTGCAACGCGCGGTCGACGAGGCGCTCGACGACGGCGAGCCGGGCTGCCCGCTCACCTGGGAGGGCGGCGCCTTCGCCTCCGGCGAGACGCCCGCGGACCACCCGTGGGTGCGCACCGTGCGCGGCGCCCTGTCGGACGAGCTGGGAGCCGAGGCCAGGCTGGCCGGCGTGCCCTGGGGCGCGGACTTCCGTCAGTTCACCGCCCGCGGGATCCCGGCCGTGATGGTCGGGACCGCGGGGATCGAGCTGGCGCATGCGGTCGACGAGTCCGTCGACGTCGGGCAGTTGGTGACGGTCGCGCGGACGATGGTGCGGGCGGTGCTGCGGGCTGCGGCTGCGTAGCCGGCGCCGTGCCGGGGCCGGCGAACTGCTTGCTGGGTAAGCAGGTGGTCCCTCCAGGGCGGCCCGGGCGGGTCGGGTGATCGCTCTTCAATCCCGACTATTCCGGTTGAGTGCGTTCAGGCACCTATAGAGGCTGTCGCATAAACCTGGGATCCGTCCGGGTGGTTTAAGAGGCTGTGGTGATGGCGCAGAACTTCATCGTGGCGGATCGTGATCAGGCGTTTTTGCTGCCGCCGGATCTGCGGGACTGGGTCGAGCCGGGGCATCTGGCGTGGTTTGTGGTCGACGCGGTCGGCGAGCTGGATTTGGCGGCGTTTTGCGCGCGGTATCGCCGGGATGGGTGGGGCCGGCCGGCGTATGACCCGGCGGTGATGGTGGCGCTGCTCGTTTACGGCTACGCGGTCGGGGTGCGGTCGGCGCGGGCGATTGAGCGGCGCTGTGTGGAAGACGTCGCGTTTCGCGTGGTGGCGGGGAATCTGCGGCCGGATCACGCCACGATCGCCCGGTTTCGGGCCGAGCACGAGCAGGCGTTGGCGGGGCTGTTCGGGCAGGTGCTGGCGATGTGCCGGCGCGCCGGGTTGGTTCGGGCCGGGGTGGTCGCGGTGGACTCGACCAAGATCGCGGCCAACGCGTCCGGGCTGCAGAACAAGACCTATGAGGACCTCGCCCGGGAGATTCTGCAGGAGGCGGCCGAGATCGACGCGGCCGAGGACGAGCTCTATGGTCAGGCGCGCGGTGACGAGCTGCCGCCGGAGTTGGCCGATCCCACGACGCGACGGGCACGGATTCGTGAGTTGATGGACGAGCTCGATGCCGAGCAGAAGGCCGAGCAAGCGCAGCGCCAGGCGATGCTCGATCGCCGCGCCGAGCATGAGCGGCGCACCGGCCGGCGGCCGCTGGGGCGCCCACCGATCGAGCACCCCAAGCGGCTGGAGAAGCTGCGGCGGGTCAATCTCACCGATCCCGACTCGCGGTCGGTCAAGACGCCGCGGGGGTTCATCCAGGGCTACAACGCTCAGCTGGTGGCCGCGGACGGGCAGATCATCGTCGCCGCCGACGTCACGATCGGCTCGCCTGATCAGGGGCAGTTGGCTCCGATGGTCGCCGCCGCCCAGCGCGAGCTCGACGCCGCTGGTGCTCCAGGCCCGGACACGGTGCTCGCGGACGCCGGCTACTGGCGCGCCGGCGACATCCAGCAGCTCACCGACATCGGGCTGACGGTCCTGGTCCCCCCCGACGCGCACACCCGCAGCGAGCCGTTGCCCGGCAAACGCGGCGGGCTTTACCACCGGATGCGCGATCGGCTCGCAGCCCCGGACGCCGCCGCGCTTTACCGGCGCCGGATGACCATGATCGAGCCGATCTTCGGTCACACCAAAGCCAACCGGCGCATCGAGCGTTTCCACCGCCGCGGCCTGGACGCCGTCCGCTCGGAATGGCGGCTGATCGCCGCCACCCACAACCTCCTCAAGCTACACACGGCCGTCACGACCGCCTGACCCGCCCGGGCGAGCCGGCCCGCACCGCGACTAACGCGGCGCTCCGCGGTCGCGCTCGCCCTCGCCGGCATCACCAGACACTCGCAGCCCACGGGCTCTGCAAAACCCCCGACCTTTGCGCGACGGCCTCTATATGGCTACTAACCAGCCCCACGTGATTCCGGTGTGACGCATTCCCGGTCGATTCCTGATCGCTTCGCGCACGGAGGCGATCGATCATGCGCGGCGAAGGCTCCCTCACTCCCTCCCCAGCAGGCAGTTCGCCGGTCCCGGCAAGCGGTCCGAGCGAGTCACTCCCCGATCCAGCGACCTGCTTCATCCGCCCAGCGCAGCGCAACCAGGTAGGCGTCGGCGAGCTCGGTGGGGTCGCCGTCGGCGCCCTCGGGGAAGTGGCCCTGCTCGTAGCCGAGCACGGTGGACAGCACGCGGCCGCGCCGGCCCTCGTGGCGCAGCAGCGCGCCCTTGATCTCGTCCGAGAGCGGGAGCGAGTCGAGCACCTCCTCCATCGGCGCGTCGAGCAGCGCGTCGGCCACCGACAGCAGGCCGAC
>JAICUS010000343.1 GCA_025935735.1 Solirubrobacteraceae bacterium
ACGGACGCCGACCTCATGAACCTGCACGACCTCGCGCTCGCCCAGGTGGTCGCCGACGCCTCACGGCTTCCCGGCGGGGGCGAAGTTCACCGCGCCGCAGTGCTGACTATCGTCCCAAAGCCATGACGACGGTCGGGCTGCCGCATCCGGGGGCGATGGGCGCGACGCTGGCCCGCGGCATCGCCGGCGCGGAGGTGCTGTGGTGCCCGGATGCGCGCAAGGCGCGGCTGGGTGAGCCGTTCGGCGACCGGTTCGTGGACGGCAGCGTGATCGGCGGCGCGGCGCCGTACGGCGGCGCCGACGTGCGCATCTATCTGGCGGGCGGGCGCGCCGGCGAGGTCGCCGCGCTGTTCGGCGGCGAGGGCGTGACGCCGGTCGACCTAGGGCCGGAGCCCGGCCGGGCGAGCGCGCTGAAGATGGCCTACGCGCACTATCAGAAGGGCAGCCGTGCGCTGGCGGCGGCGTCGCACGCGCTGGTCGCCGGGACCGGGCTCGAAGCGCACCTGCTGGACGAGGCCCGGCGCATCCGGGTGGCCGCGCTCGCCCGCCCGGACGAGCTGCCCGAGGTGGCGGCGCGGGCCTGGCGCTGGGGGCCGGAGATGCTGGAGATCGCGGCGACGCTGGCGGCCGCCGGGCTGCCGGACGGGCTCGCCCGGGGCGCGGCGGACGCGTTCGCCCGCTGGGACGCCGACAAGGACGCCGAGCTGCGCCTGGACGAGGCGCTGGCGCACCTGCGGGCATGAAGCTGAGCGACGAGGAGCGCGCGCTGGTCCGGCCGGGCGATCCGCCGACCGGCGCGGACGCGATGAAGGCGGTGCTGACCGACGCGCGCTTCAGCGACCCGGAGTGGATCTTCGAGCGCAAGCTCGACGGCATCCGCTGCATCGCGGTCCGCGACGGCGGCGAGACGCGACTGTGGTCGCGCAACGACCTGTCGATGAACGCGCGCTACCCCGAGGTGGCCGAGGCGGTGGCGGGGCAGCGGACCAAGCGCTTCGCCATCGACGGCGAGGTGGTGGCGTTCGACGGCGACCAGACGAGCTTCGCCAAGCTGACCCGGCGCGGCCGCGAGCCGGTCCCGGTGTTCTTCTACGTCTTCGATTTGCTGTGGCTCGAGGGCGAGGACGTCCGGCCGCTGCCGCTGCGCACCCGCAAGCGGCTGCTGCGCGACGCGCTCTCCTGGGAGGACCCGCTGCGGTTCACCGCGCACCGCAACGAGGACGGCGAGGCGTTCTACAAGGAGGCCTGCACCAACGGCTGGGAGGGCCTGATCGCCAAGCGCGCCGACAGCCCATACGGCGGCGGGCGCTCCAAGGACTGGCTCAAGCTCAAGTGCGGCCGCGGGCAGGAGCTGGTGATCGGCGGCTTCACCGAGCCCAAGGGCAGCCGGATCGAGTTCGGCGCGCTGCTGGTCGGCTACTTCGACGGCGCCGGCGAGCTGCGCTACGCGGGCAAGGTCGGCACCGGGTTCGACCGCGAGCTGCTGCGCTCGCTCGGCGAGCGGATGCGCGCGCTGGCCCGCGACGGCTCGCCGTTCGCCGACGACGTCCGCGAGCGCGGCACCACCTGGGTCGAGCCCGAGCTCGTGGCCCAGATCGGCTTCTCCGAGTGGACCCGCGACGGCCGCCTGCGCCACCCCCGCTTCCTCGGGCTGCGCGACGACAAGCCGGCGCGTCAGGTGGTGCGCGAGGGCGCGTAGTCGCGCTTGTAGACCAGCAGCGTCCGCTCGAACGTGATCACCGGCGTGCCCTCCTGGTTGACGCCGGTGGTCTTCACGCGCACGACGCCGACGTTCTCGCGCGACTTGGACTCGCGGGCCTCGAGCACCTCGGAGCGCGAGTAGATCGTGTCGCCCTCGAAGACCGGGTTGGGCAGGCGGACCTCGTCCCAGCCGAGGTTGGCCATCACGTTCTGGGAGACGTCGGTCACGCTCTGGCCGGTGACCAGCGCGAGCGTGAACGTCGAGTCGACCAGCGGACGGCCCCACTCGGTCTGGGACGCGTAGTGGGCGTCGAAGTGGATCGGCGCCGTGTTCTGGGTGAGCAGCGTGAACCAGGAGTTGTCGGTGGGCAGCACGGTGCGCCCGAGCGGGTGCTCGTAGACGTCGCCGACCTCGAAGTCCTCGAAGAAGCGGCCGCGCCAACCGGGCTTGACCGGGCTCAACTGGATGTCGGGAAGTGGAAGTGCGCGCGCTCCAGCGCCGCCTCGTCGCGCGGCCAGCGGGTGGTGACCGCCTTCGCGCGCGTGTAGAAGCGGACGCCCTCCGGGCCGTAGATGTGCGTGTCGCCGAACAGGCTGTCCTTCCAGCCGCCGAAGCTGTAGAAGCCCAGCGGCACCGGGATCGGCACGTTGACGCCGATCATCCCGACCTCGATCGCCCGCTGGAACGCCCGGGCGGCGTGGCCGGAGTGGGTGAAGATCGCGGTGCCGTTCGCGAAGCTGTTGCGGTTGATGAGGTCGATCGCGTCGTCGATCGTGTCCACGCGCATGACGCTGAGGACCGGGCCGAACACCTCGTCGCAGTAGACCGGCATGTCGGTCGTCACGTTGTCGAGCAGGGTCGGGCCGACCCAGAACCCGTCGCCCTCGCGCTCGAGCTCGCGGCCGTCGACCACCACGTCGGCGCTGGTCTCAGCGATGTAGCCGACGATCTTCTCGCGCGCCTGGGCGGTGACCACCGGGCCCATCTCCGACTCGGGGTCGAGGCCCGGGCCGACCTTGACGTCCAGCGCCTTGGCCCGCAGCCGCTCGACCAGCTCGTCGGCCGCGTCGCCGACCGCGACCGCGACGGAGATCGCCATGCAGCGCTGGCCGGCCGAGCCGTAGCCGGCGGCGGTGAGCTGCGTGGCCGTGTAGTCCAGGTCGGCGTCCGGCATCACGACCGCGTGGTTCTTCGCCCCGCCGAGCGCCTGCACGCGCTTGCCGCGCTCGCTCGCGCGCTGGTGGATGTAGCGGGCGATCGGCGTCGAGCCGACGAAGCTGACCGCGGCGATGTCGGGGTGGTCGAGGATGGCGTCGACGGCCACCTTGTCGCCGTGCACCACGTTGAACACGCCGTCGGGCAGCCCGGCCTCGGCGTAGAGCTCGGCCACGCGGTTGGAGACGCTCGGGTCGCGCTCGGAGGGCTTGAGGATGAACGTGTTCCCGGCCGCGATGGCGATCGGGTGCATCCACATCGGGACCATGATCGGGAAGTTGAACGGGGTGATCCCGGCGCACACGCCCAGCGGCTGGCGGAACGAGTGCAGGTCGATGTCGGTGGACACCTGCTCGGAGAACTCGCCCTTGAGCAGCTGCGCGATCCCGCAGGCGAACTCGACCACCTCCAGACCGCGGATGACCTCGCCCTTGGCGTCGTCGAGCGTCTTGCCGTGCTCGGAGGAGATGATCCGGGCGAGCGCGTCCATGTGGTCGTTGATGAGCTCGCGGAAGGCGAACATCACCTTCACGCGGCGGGTGACCGACGTCTCGCGCCAGCTCTCGAACGCCGTCTTGGCCGCCTGGACGGCGGCGTCGACGTCGGCCGGGTCGGCGAGGCGCACCTCGCGCTGCTCGCGGCCGGTGGCGGGGTCGTAGACGGGGGCGGTGCGGGTCGACGCGCCGGGCGTGCGCTCGCCGGCGATGCAGTGGTCGATGGTCTCGAGCTGAACGGTGCTCACGGCGTCCTCACGGTGTCCGGGGTTCTCAGGTAAGTGTGCTGCGTCGCCTTGTTGCGCTCGTAGACGGCGCGGGCGTCACGGGTGCTCTCCAGCGCGGCGACCTCCGAGACCGGCACGTCCCACCACGCCTCGCTGTCGGGGGCGGGCACGCTCGGGTCCGTGTGGACCTGGATGACGCAGGTGGTGTCGGCGGCGATCGCCTCGCGCAGCGCGTCCTCGAGGTCGGGGACGCTGGAGACGTCGAACACGCGGGCGCCCAGGCCGGCGGCGTTCTGGGCCAGGTCGACGGGCAGGTTCTCGTCGGTGTTGCGATAGCGGTACTTGGTGCCGAAGCGCTGCGAGCCGACGGACTCCGACAGCGCGCCGATCGACTGGAAGCCGTGGTTCTGCACGAGCACGACCACCAGCTTGACGCCTTCCTGGATCGCCGTCACGAGCTCCGAGCTCATCATCAGATACGAGCCGTCGCCCACCAGCACGAACACCTCGCGGTCGGGCGCGGCCAGCTTGACCCCGAGACCGCCGGCGATCTCGTAGCCCATGCACGAGTAGCCGTACTCGACGTGGTAGCCCTTCGGGTCGCGCGTGCGCCACAGCTTGTGCAGGTCGCCCGGCATGCTGCCCGCGGCGCAGACGACGACGTCGCGCGGTCTGCTCAGGCGGTTGACGGCGCCGATGACCTCGCTCTGCGCGGGCAGCGGCGTGTGGTTGAGGTGGTAGGCGCGCTCGACCGTCTCGTCCCAGGTGAACGCCGGCGTGGCGAACGTGGCGTCCACGTGCAGCGCTTCGAGGCCGAGCTTCGCGTCGGCGACGAGCGGCAGCCCCGCGTGCTTGAACGCATCGACGACAGCCACGTTGAGGTTGATGAACGCGGCGTCGTCTCTGAACAGGCTGCGGGATGCCGTGGTGAAGTCGCTCCAGCGCGTGCCCACCCCGAGGATCACATCGGCCTCGCGCGCGTAGGCGTTCGCGTCGGTGGTGCCGGTCGCCCCGATCGCCCCGGCGTTCTGCGGGTGGTCGTACGGGAGCGAGCCCTTGCCGGCCTGCGTCTCGGCCACGGGGATGCCCGTCGCCTCCACCAGCGCCTTCAACGCGTCGGTCGCCTCGGCGTAGATGGTCCCGCCGCCGGCCACGATGAGCGGCCGCGCCGCCCCATCGAGCAGCTCGACGGCGCGCTGCAGCGCGTCCGGCTCCGGCACCGGGCGGCGGACGTGCCAGACGCGCTTCTGGAACAGCTCCTCCGGCCAGTCGTGCGCCTCGGCCTGGACGTCCTGCGGCAGCGCGAGGGTGACGGCGCCGGTCTCGGCCGGATCGGTGAGCACGCGCATCGCCGCCAGCAGCGCCGGCGCGAGCTGCTCGGGGCGATCGATCCGGTCCCAGAAGCGGCTCACGGGCTTGAAGCAGTCATTGACGGAGACGTCGTAGGAGCGCGGGTCCTCGAGCTCCTGCAGCAGCGTTCCCGCCGCGCGGGTGGCGAACACGTCGCCGGGCAGCAGCAGCACCGGCAGCCGGTTGATCGTGGCCAGCGCCGCGCCGGTGACCATGTTCGTCGCGCCGGGGCCGATCGACGACGTGCAGGCCAGCGTCGAGAGCCGGTTCTTCTGGCGCGCGTAGCCGACCGCGGCGTGGACCATGCCCTGCTCGTTGCGGCCGTGGTAGAAGGGCATCGCCTCCGGCGACTCCAGCAGCGCCTGGCCGACGCCCGCAACGTTGCCGTGGCCGAAGATCCCGAAGCAGCCGGCGACGAGCCGGGTCTCGACGCCGTCGCGCTCCGAGTACTGGACGGACAAGAAGCGCACGAGCGCCTGCGCCACGGTGAGCCTCATGCGTGCCTCCTCGCCGAAGTCATCGGAAGTCGGGGGTCCATCTGGAGGCCGGCCCACGTGTCGCGGATCCACGCGTGCGCGGGGTCGTCGGTGAAGCGCCAGGCGCGCTCGTTGGGTCCGGCCATCACGTTGAGGTAGTAGAGGTCGTAGCCGGGCGCGGCCATGCTCGGGCCGTGGTAGCCGCGCGGCATGTCGATGCGGTCGCCCGTCCGCACCTCCTTGAGGACGTCCATGCCGCCGTAGACCCGCTGGTAGCCGAAGCCGCCGCCGGACACCTCGAAGTAGTAGATCTCCTCCAGCGCGACCTCGACGCCCGGGATGTCCTCGTCGTGCTTGTGGGGCGGATAGGAGGACCAGTTGCCGTTGGGGGTCAGCACCTCGACGGCCAGCAGCGCGTCGGCCGGGAAGTGCTCGGCGCAGAAGTTGTTCACCTGGCGGCTGGCGCTGCCGGCGCCGCGCAGCTCGACGGGCACGTCCTCGGCGGCGCAGTAGCGCGGCGTGAGCCTGGTGCGGGCCGCGGCGGCCGGGAGCGCGAAGCGGCCCCCCTGCTCGCTGGTCACCGTGACCGTGGCGTCGCGCGGCGCGTAGGCGAAGTCGGTGACCGCGCCGAACACGCTCTCGCGGCCCTCCAGGTCGAAGCGCTCGCCGTCGACGTCCACGGTCGCGGCGCCGCTGAGCGGCAGCACGACCAGCTCGTCGCCGCCGGTCTCGAAGCGCTCGCTCGCGCCCGCGCCGAGCTCGAGGATGCGCAGCCGCGTGTAGTTCATGCCCTCGCCCCCATCAGCTCCTCCACCTCGTCCTCGGTCGGCATCGCGTCCGCGCAGGCGAGCCGGCTCGCCACCAGCGCGCCCGCCGCGTTGGCGAAGCGCATCGTCCGCTCCAGCGGCCAGCCGGCCAGCAGCCCGTGGCACAGCGCGCCGCCGAACGCGTCGCCGGCGCCGAGCCCGTTGACCACCTCGACCGGCACCGGCGGCGCCTCGGCCCACTCGTCGCCGCGGCGGGCGAGCACGCCCTTGGGCCCCTGCTTGACCACGGCGAGGTCGAGCCCCGGCGTGGACGCCGCGCGTCTCGGATCCCGGGTGCCGACCGCCGTGTCCCACTCGTCGAGGTTGCCGACCGCGACGTTGACGTGGCGCAGCGCCTCCTGCACGTGCCGGCGCGCTTCCTCGCGGCTCTCCCAGAACATCGGGCGGTAGTCGAGGTCGA
>JAICUS010000132.1 GCA_025935735.1 Solirubrobacteraceae bacterium
ACGCGGCCGTCGCGGCCGATGAACGTGATCGTCGGGCAGACGACGACGGCGTACTCGTTGGCCACCGCCCCGTCGTGGTCGTAGGCGAGCGGCACGCCGGGATGGGCGCCGGCCAGCGCGCGCGCGGTGGCGCCGTCCGCGCGCACGGCGACCGCGGCGAAGCGGACGGACGGGTGGCCCGCGCGGGCGCGCGCGAGGGCGTCGAGCTCGTCGCGGCAGGCGGCCACCGGGGCGAACACGAACGCGAGCACGGCGGGCGCGTGCGCCGCCAGCTCGCACGAGTTGAGCACGTGCGAGCCGCGCACGTCGCAGGCCGGCTCCGATCCCGCCGAGCCCTGCCCCGCGCGCGTGGCGATGTTCGCGTCGCACGCCCCGCGGCACGGCGAGTCCGCCAGCGGCATGGCGAACGCCGGCAGCCGCGTGCCCGCCTGCAGCCCGCGCGAGCCCGCCGAGTCGCTGCGCACGGTGTTCAGCGTGATCCAGCCGAGCACGGCCACGACGAACACCGCGAGCAGGACGCCGCCGCGGCCCGGTCGCCGGAGGGGTCCGAAGGCGCGCCGGGACGAGGGCGCGGTGGGCGGCTCGCGCGGCGCGGTCACGCCGGGACGGCGGTGCGCGGCGGTGGCGCCGGCTCGGGGCCCGGGCCGGGAGCGGGCGGCTCGGTGAGCGCGAGGACGGCCGGCAGGACGGCGAGCACGCCGAGCAGCGACACCGCGAGGTCGATGACGGTGACCAGGCCGAAGTCGCGCAGCATCGCCACGTCGGACGCGGTCAGCACGGCGAAGCCGGCCAGCGCGGTCACGCCGGAGGCCAGGACGGCGGCGCCGGTGGAGCGGTAGGTCCGGGCCAGCGCCTCAAACACGGCGAAGCCCGCCGCGCGCTCCTCGTGGAAGCGCGCGCTCAGCAGCACGGCGAACTCGGTGGAGATGGCGATCACCAGCGCGCCCAGCGCGGCCGACATCGGGTTCAGCGCGACGCCGAGCAGCCAGAGCACGAGAGCCGACCAGCCGGTGGCCAGCGCGATCGGCACCACGGGCACCCAGGCCCGCCGCCACGAGCGATACACCAGGCGCAGCACGGCGCACACGGCCACCAGCCCGAGCAGCAGCGCGGCCAGCCGCCGGAGCGGGTCGGCCAGCGCGTGGTTGGCATCGGCGGCGAGCACCGGCAGCCCGGCGAGCTCGGCCGAGACGCCCCGCGGCGGGTGCAGTCGTGCGCGCATGTCCTGCATGACCTCGCGCTGGTGGGAGAGCGGGGCGAGCCGGATGCCGAACGCCAGCACCGCCGTGCGCCGGTCCGGCGTGATCGCCGCGCGCGAGAAGTACGAGGGGACCGCGTCCAGCAGCGCCCGGATGTCCGCGCGGGTGGCCGCCGAGGCCGGGTTGCGGAACAGCGCGGGCAGCGACAGCGCCGGGCACAGGTCGGCCTCCCCGCACCCGCGCGCGGCCGTGTAGCCGTGGGCCTTCAGGACGCCGTTCTCGTAGGTGCGCATCCAGGCGACGACCTTCGGATCGGTCAGGTCGCGCGCCTGCACGAGCACGTCGACCTCGCCCGCGACGCCCGTGTCGCGCTGCAGGGTGGAGAGGTCGCGCACCGCGGGCAGGCTCTGCGGCACCAGCCGCTGGAGGTCCGAGACGACGTCGAGCCGCGCCTCCAGCCCCCATCCGACCAGCGCCAGCGCCAAAGCGACCCCGAGCACCCGCCGCGGCCGGCGCACCGCCACGCCCAGCCCGCGCGCGGCCGGCCCGCGCAGGGGACGCGACGCCGCGCGGCCCACGGCGAGCCGCGCCGAGTCGACGATCTCCCCCGCCCCCCGCAGCGACCGGGCGAGCGCGCCGTCCGCCGCGCGCCGCCGCGCGGCAAGGGTCAGCACCGCCGTCCCCGCCGTCAGCGCGAACCCGAGCGCGATCGCCACGCCCACCACGAGCAGCGCCCCGAACCCGCGCACCATCGGCACCGGCGACAGCAGCAGGACCAGGAAGCCGACCCCGGTGGCCAGCGCCGCCGTACATATCGCCGGCACCGCCCGCCGCGCAGCGCCAAAGCCCTCGGCCGCCCGTGCCTGGTACTGGATCGCGTAGTCGACGGCCAGGCCGAGCAGCACCGGCAGCACGGCGATCGACGCCATGGTGAGCGGCAGCCCGAGCAGCGCCAGCCCGCCGAACGTCACCGCGCACGCGGCCAGCGCCACGAGCAGCGGCAGCAGCCGCAACCGCGCCCGGAACAGCAACGCCAGCACCACCGCCATCACCGCGACGGCGACCAGCAGCAGCCGCGCCGTCGCCCCCGCCAGCGACCGGGTCAGGTCGTCGGCCAGCACCGGCACGCCGGTGACCACGTAGGTTCCGCCGCCGGAGAGCCGCCACTGCCGCATCGCCACCGCGCGCCGCACCAGGGCGATCGCCCGCGAGCGCTCGGAGTCGCTCAACCCGGCCCGGAAGCGCACCGACACCAGCGCCGACCGCGACGAGGGGAACAGGTAGGCGAACCGCGACTTCGGCGTCCGCGCGCCGCGCGCCGGGTCGAACACCAGCTGGTAGACGAAGTTCGGGTCGTTCAGCCGCGGCGCGCCGGTCAGGTTGAGGCCGTACTTGGCGTTGAGCTCCAGCAGCTCGCGAGCGAACTGCGCGTAGACGAGCTTCTCCGCCGCCCGCCCGAGCCGCTTCGCCTCGGCCGGCGAGCGGCCCTGCGAGCGGGCCAGCTTCTCCGCCGCCGTCCGCGCCCGGTCGGCCTGCGCCGCCCGCGCCCGTGTCTGCGCCTGCAGCGTCCCCCCGATCGCCTCCACGGTGGAGTTGATGAACGTCCCCGGCCCGTAGACGACCTTGACCGCGTGCAGCGCCGCCAGCCGCGCGCACGGCGAGCCGGGTCCGCCCGGCGGCGTCGCGCCGCGCGGCACGTTGCCCGCCAGGCAGCCCTCCAGCCCGAGCAGCGAGTTGAGGTCGGACGTGAGCACCAGCCGCGCGAGGTCGCCGCGCACGAGCACGTAGACGGCGTCGTCGCCGAAGCGCTCGTGCATCGTGGCCGTGGCCCGCGCCGACGCGCTGCCCGAGCTCACCAGCGTCGAGGTGGCCGCCGAGGGCGTCAGCCGCAGCGCCAGCAGCCCGCCGGCCACGGCCACGACGAGCGCCACCGCCAGCGTCCGCCCCGGCGCGCGCGCCGCCGCCCGCACCAGCCGCAGCATCATCCCCCGCCGGACGCGCGGGCGTTCAGGTGCGGGTACTGGGTCGTCTCACCGCCGAACGAGTACTTGCCCTGCTGGCGGCACGGCGGCGCCGGCACCGCCCCGCCGGCGGCGGCCCCGCCGAACGCGAACTGCTGGATGCGCTGCAGCAGCTGGTCGGGGATCAGCGCCTGGGCCTGCGCCGGCGAGATCGGCAGCTGCGGGATCGGCGGCAGGCCGATCTGCGGCAGCGGGATGATCCCGTTGACCGTCTGCGTGACGCCGTTGACCACGTTGAGCGGGATGTTGGTCACCACCGGCTCCAGGTTGGACGAAGTGCACTGCCGGTTCTCGTAGACCGGGAGGCCCTGGTTGATCTCGTCGAAGCCGCCGGGCAGCCGGTACGGGTTCGGCCGGTTGGTCGGCAGCCGCCGCGGATAGACCGCGAGGTTCTCCGCGTTCAGCGGGTTGGTCGTGCGCAGGTAGTGCAGGGTCGTGCCCGGATCCTTGGCCTGCGTGGCCGCGACGGTGTTGGCGAAGAACGAGGTCAGCTCGCGCTTGTAGAGCCCGAGGAACTGGAGGTCGGGCGTCAGCTGCTGCGTGGCCGGGTCCAGCTGGGCGATCAGCGGCCGCGCGTCCTCCAGCGTCTGCTCGGCCGCCGGGAAGCCGGTCTTGGACGCGTCGATCAGCGGCTGCAGCTCGTTGAGCAGGTTCTTCAGCGAGGGCGCCACGTCGCGCAGGTCCTGCAGCGTCGGCGAGAGCTCGCGGGCCGCCGGGCGCAGCTGGGTGACCAGCGGGTTGGTCTGGTGGGCGAACGTGGTCAGCCGGTCGAGCGTCTTGCGCGACTCCCGCTCGAACGTCGGGAGCGCCACGAAGGACTCCTGCAGCTCCTTGTCGCGCGCCGCGGTGGTGGCGAACACCGTGTTGGCGTTGCGGATCAGCGAGGTCAGCTGCCCGTCGCGCTCGTTCAGCGCGCCGAACACCACGCCGGTGTTGGCGATCAGCTGCGACACCGCGCCGGACTGGCGGTTCAGGATGCCCACCAGCGTCGCCGTGTCGTCGGCGAACGGGCCGAGGTTGCCCAGCGCGTCGTTGAGGTCCTGCCCCCGGCCGCGGATCGCCGTCGCCTGCGTCTGCATCCAGTCCTGGAACGCCGCGCGTGTCTTGGCGTCGAACGAGCTGAGGATCTCGTCCAGCTCCACCGTCGACGCCACCTGCGTGGCGGCCAGCCGGCCGTTCTCCTGGATCGGCCGGGCCGACTTGTGACCCGGCGTGAGCTCCACGTAGGTCTCGCCCAGCAGCGTCTTCTGGCGCAGGATCGCCTTGGCGTCCGAGGGCAGCGGGGCGTAGGAGGCGTCGAGCTGGATGGTCACGTCCGCCCGGCCGGTCCGCTTGTCCGAGGTGATCTGCTCGACCTTGCCGACCGGCACGCCGGAGATCCGCACGTCGGCCTGCTTGGCCAGCTGCCCGACCTCCGCGAAGGACGTGTGGAAGCGGTAGCCCTTCGGCTTGAGCGGCACCGGGCCGCCGAAGGCCAGCCACAGGAACAGCAGCAGCCCGAAGCAGGTCAGCGCGAACACGACCATCGCGAGGATGCGGCCGATGGACGGGGCTTCCTTGACCATCAGCCTCCCCCCACCGGCGACTGGGTCGAGGACGGGCAGATCTGCTGCGTGGTGGGCGAGCCGAGCAGCCCGATGAGCGTGGCCAACTGCGGGTTGGCCGAGGTGACCGAGTCCAGGACCTGGGCGGTCTGGCAGGAGAGCACGATCAGACCGCGGCGGATCGGGCCGTGGGCGTCCTGGCTGGAGAACAGCGAGTCGCCCGCGTGGTTGACCCAGGTCTGCCAGAACAGGTAGCCCTCGTCCTGCTTGCCCGGCGGGTTGTAGGCGATCTCGTTCAGCAGCCGGTTGACCACCTTGAACGAGGCGGTGAGGTCCGGCGTGGCGGCGGCGAGGTCGCGCATCGCCGGCCGCAGCTGCTTCACCGTCGGCAGCGCCGCGCGGGTGAACGGCCGGATCTCGTTCTTGATCACCGGCGTGGACTGGCGCAGGAACGGCCGCGTCTGGCGCAGCGAGGGCCCGAGCGCCCGCGCCGCCGGCCGCAGGTCGTTCAAAGTCGGCCCGAGCTGGTCGGCCATGCCCTTGACCTTGCCCAGCGTCGTCTGCGTCGTCTTCAGCGTCCCCGGCAGGCGGTTGAGGATGCCCCGCAGGCTCGCGTCCTGGCCGGCCAGCGTGTCGAACACCGCGTTGGAGCTCTGCACGAAGTCCGCCAGCTGCGTGTCCTTCTGGCCGAGCGCGTCGGTGAGCAGCGAGAAGTTGTGCACCACCCGGGCGATGTTCTGGCGGCGGGTCTCCAGCTGCTCGTTGATCGCCCGCGAGTAGCGGGCGGTCGGCTGGATGCGCCGGATCGCCCGCGCCAGGTCGCGGCCCTTGGCCTCGGAGCCGAGCCCCTGCGCGCCGTCGTTGAGCAGCAGCAGCAGGTAGTCGCGCGTGTCGGCGTCCAGCGCGGACAGGATCTCGTCGAGGTTGACGTCGGGCAGCGTCTGGGAGATCGGGATCGTCCCGCCCTCGGGCAGCCGGCCGGCGCGCTCGTGGCCCGGGGTGAGCTCGGCCACCATGTCCTTCAGGCCGGTCTTGGGGCGCAGCAGGATCGTCGCGTCCTTGTAGATGCGGTCGTACTGCGGCTTGATCTTCATGCCGACGATCGCCCTGCCGTCCTTGAGGTTGACCGAGGTGATCTCGCCCACCTCCACGCCGGCGACGTTCACCGTCTGGCCCTGGCCCGGCGTGACCGCCTGCGCCGTGGTCATCTCGGCGCTCATGTGGAAGTAGCTCTGGCCGATCACCGGCACCCAGCCCGGCAGCGTGAGCCGCTGCTTGCCCAGGATCACCGACGAGACCGCGACGGCCACGATCAGCAGGCCCAGGATCGCCAGGAAGTCCGGCAGGTGCTTGCGGATCGCCGTCCTCACTTGGCGCTCTCCAGCGACGACTTGCGCGCGAACGGGTTGAGCTTGGCCCGCACGGCCTCGAGGTCCGCCTGGCGGCGCAGCCGGTCGCGCCGGCTGGACACGCGCTGGGTGCTCGAGACGCCGGTGGGCTGCGAGATCGCCGCGGCCGGGCCGTTGACGTCCGGCAGCGGGTTCTTGTAACAGGGGAACGTCGGGTTGTACGGCGGGCGCTTGCCGGGGTAGGCCGGCTGGTTGCCCAGCGGCGCCTCGGGGTTGTTGCCGAACAGCTGGCCCACGCTCGAGCCCTTGGAGCCCAGCGAGACGGTCTGCGTGCCGCCGCCGGTCTGGAAGCGCACGTACATGCCGTTGCCGTCGGTGTTCTGCCCCTCGCCGGCGATGCCCACGAGCGCGTAGAAGAACTCCTTGTAGTTGGGCGCGCCGTCGTCGAAGCGGTCGTGCACCACCAGGTCCCCGGCGGGCAGCACCACGTCGCGCGCGCACTTGGAGGCGAGGTTGGTCTGCGGCAGCAGCTCCTCCGCCCGGTCGACCAGCCGCACCAGGTCCCGCGTGGCCGGCGAGAGCTCCTCGGCCAGCCCGCCCAGCTCCTGCTTCGACACCAGCTTGCGCGTCTGGGTGATCCACGGGAACGCGGCGTCGATCGTGGCCGGCGTCTCCTTGACGCCCGGCAGGATCTCCTTGGCGAACGCCCGCGTGGGCGGGAACGCGGCGTTGAGCGAGTTGAAGGCGGCGTTGGCGTTGCGCAGCGTCGGCGCGAGCTCGCGGATCGACGCCCGCAGGTTGTCCGACTCGCCGGCGAACGTGGCCATGGTGGCGTTGAAGTTGGTGATCAGGTCCTTGAGCTGGGCCTCGTGCTCGTCCAGCGCGGTCGCCGTGGCCGCCGTGCCGCGGATGAGCCGCGAGACGTCGCGGTCGGGCTCGGTGCCGAGCAGCGCGTCGAGCACCACCGCGGTGGAGCGCTCGCCCGTCGGGATGTCGTCCAGCGCGGCGTTGAACGCCTCCGCGCCGGTCTTGCCGCGGGTGGCCGGGTCGGCGTCGCGGTCGTCGGCGGCCGTCGGCTTGGCGTTCAGCGCCGTGTTGAGCCCGTTCAGCAGCCGCTTGAGGTCGTCGCGCGAGTCGCTCTGCAGCGAGGTCAGGACCTGGTCGAGCTGCACCGGCGTCGAGGTCTGGGTGATCTTCAGCGTGCCGCCGGAGGGGATGTCCGGCGAGCCGGGGGTGCCCGGCTGGAGGTCGACGAAGAAGTTGCCCTCCAGGAAGATGCGCGGGCGGATCTTCGCCGTCGCGTCCTGATGGATCGGCAGCGCGGAGTCCTTGAGCTCGAGCGTCAGCAGCGCGGCGTTGGTGCCCGGCAGCGGCGCGACCTTCTTCACCTTGCCGACGTCGACGCCGGCGATCCGCACGGGCGAGTTGACCCGGATCACGTTGGCCGACTCGAACTGGGCCTTCAGCACGTAGCCGTGGGTGAACGGGATGTCCTTGGTGAAGCCGAGGAAGAGCACGATCGCGATCACGATCAGCGCGACGAGCCCGACGAGCGCGGGCGAGCGCTTCGGTCCCCGGCGGCGCTTCACGACCCCTCCGTGTGGTCCTGCTGGGTGCCGGGCACGTTCGAGGTGACGGTCTTGCCGATCAGGTAGGGCTCGTTGCCGGCCTCGCACTCCTGCGGCTGGCCCGGCGCGCCCGTGTTGGGGTACGGGTTGAGGTGGACGTGGTTGTCCTGCGTCGGCCCGTTGGCCGGCGCCGACGACGGGCCGCCCTCCGCGTTGGGGCCCTGCGGCGTGGTCACGATGATGAACCGCTGCCAGGTGCCGTTGCGGTCGCCCTCGCTGAGCAGCGAGGAGATGTTGCGGAACCACAGCGTCACGTAGTTGCACTTGGTCTGCGTGGGCGCCAGGTACTGCAGCGTCGGGTCCAGCGCCTTGACGGCCTCGGTGGTCGAGGTGATGCCGCGCGGCACCAGCGGGTCCTCGGAGAAGCGCTGCAGCTCCTGCAGCAGCGAGGCCAGCCGGCGGTCCAGCGGCGGCGTGCGCGGCAGCACCTCGATGCCGGTCTTCAGCGCGTCCGAGAGCACCGGCGCGGCCGTGCGCAGCGCCTTCACGCCGGGCCGCAGCTCGTGCATCAGCCCCGTGGTGTTGACGATGAACGGGCGCTGCTGCGGGAAGTCGCGGATCCCGGCGTCCAGCGCGGGGCCGCCCTCGGTGATCGACTGCTGGATGTACGGGCGCGCGACCTTGCTCAGCGCGCTCATCGTGGCGTCGATGTTGTCGAACAGCGAGGCCTGCGTCTCGGCCGCCGGGGCGACCAGCGAGGTGAAGGTCCCGAGCTGGCGGATGAAGTTGGGCAGCTGCGTGCGCGGCGCGGCCAGGTTGCGCATCACCGGCACGACGTCGCGCAGCAGCGGCCGGAAGGAGCCGATGGCCGTGTTGATCGACTCGCCGCGGCCGGCGAACGCGGTCCCGAAGTTGTCCAGGTTGGTCGTGGCCGCGGCGCGCGTCTTGGCGTCGAACATGCCGAGGAACTGGTCGAGGTCGACCGGCGCCTTGGACTGCGCGAGCGGGATCGTGTCCCCCGCCTTGTACGTCCGCGACGAGTGGCCGCGCGTGACCTGGACGTACTTCAGGCCCAGCGCCGAGCGCTCGCGCACCATCAGGGTCGTGTCGCGCGGCAGCGGCCCCGCGTCCTTGTCGAGCTTGAGCCCGAGGACGGCGATCACGCGGCCGTTCTTGAGCGTCTTGGGCTCGATCGAGGCCACCGAGCCGACGCGGCTGCCGCCGATCTTGACGTCGTTGCCCACCACCAGCTCGGCGGCGCTCGGGACCTGGGCGTTGACCTGGTAGCTCGGCACGAACGGCAGGCCCTGGTTGGCGTTGTAGGACAGGAAGACGGCGACGATGATCACGAGCACCGTCGCGGCGCCGATCAGCACGGGGTTGCCCGCGATGCCTCCGCCCCGGGTCCTCATCCGCCGCCGCCCTTGCCGAACAGGTAGTCGAGCAGCGCCTGCGACGGGTCCTCGGTGGCCGTGGGCGTCGGGCTCGCGGTGGCGGTCGGCGCGGCCTGGGCGGCGGGCGCGACGGCCTGCTGCACGGTGCCCGTCGCCGGCGTGGCTGCCGGCGAGGCCGGCGTCGCGCTCGCGCCCGGTGTGGCCGTCTGCTGCGGCGTGGCGCCCGGCTTGGGCGGCTTCGCGCCGCGCTTGGCGGGCCGCTTCTTCTTGTGACCGGTCTTCTTGGCCGCGTGCTTGTGCTTGGCCTTCTTCTTCTCCTGCTTCTTCGCCTTCTCGACCGCCAGCCCCAGCGCGCGCTGCAGCGCCGCGGCGGTGCGCTGGAGCACCGGGTCATCGGAGGCGGTGCCGCTCATCGCCGAGGGCACGCCGGCCAGCGAGCCCTGCGAGGAGGCGCTCGCGCCCTGCAGGAAGTTCGCCGAGCAGCCGGCGACCGGCCGGACGGCGTAGGTCGCGCATTGGTTGACCTTCAGCTCGGCGCGCAGGTAGTGCCCGACCGCGTCGAACCCGTTGATCGCGGCCACCTGGTAGAAGATGTAATCCATCAGGCGCTCGATGCCGTGCGTGTTCTGGAAGGACTCGAGCACGGCCCGCGCCGTCGACCCGACCGGCCGCACCGCGTTGGCCAGGTCGCGCAGGTCGCCGATCACCGGCCGCGCGGCGATCACCGCCGGCGTCCCCTTCTTGGACGCGTCGCCCAGGGCGTTGACCGCCGGGATCGCCGCCTGGGAGAACGGCCCGAGCCGCTGGATGAGCGTGTTGATGTCGCCCGCGTTGGCGTCGAGGTCGGCCAGCACCGGGGTCGACTGGTCGGCCAGCTGCCCGAGCCGGGTCATCGTCGGCCGCAGCTCGTCCAGGAAGCGCGGCAGCTTCTGGATGTCGGCGGCCAGCGCGCCGCGGCGCTCGGCGGTGGCCTCCGCCACCGTGTTGGAGTGCTTGATCGCCCCGGCGACGTGCGCGCGCTCGCGGGCCAGCGGCTGGAGGATCGTGTCCGAGTTGACCGCGAGCTGCTTGAGCGTGTCGTTCTGCTGCGCGAGGATCTTCAGCACCCGGTCGGTCTCCTTCAGGGCCGGGTCCGCGCGGCGGATGACCTCGTTGAGGTCCCTGCCGCGGCCGGCCAGGCCGGTGCCGAGCTCGTTGAGGATCAGCGAGAGGCGCTCGCGCTGGGGCTCGCGCATCGTGTCGCCGATCAGGTCGATGTCGACCGACTGCATCGTGTTGGACACGGGCAGCAGGTAGTCGCCCTTCCCCGCGCCGCGGCGAATCTGGCGCAGCGGCGGCGGCGGCTTGGTGCCCACCGGGTGCGGCTGGGTCGGCGTGCACTCGACGAAGCGCTCGCCGATCAGCGACTGCGGGCGCACGATGCAGGACGCGTCGCGGCGGAAGTCCTGGTAGCCGGGCTGGTCGATCTCCAGCGTGACCGCGGCCTTGAAGTCCGGCGTCACGTCCAGCGCCTCGATCTTGCCCACCTTGACGCCGGCCACCTTGACGTCCTCGCCCGGGATCACGAAGCCGGCGTTGTCGAAGATCGCCCGCACGCGGTACGGGTGGTCGTGCTCGCGGGCCGAGAGCAGCACGGCGGCGGCGACCACCACGAGCGCCACCAGGCCGACGATGGGGACGAGCTTGCGCGTCATGGCCCGGGCGGCACCTGGCTCGGGTCGCAGTCGAGGTTGCCGCCCTTGTCGCGGAACGGCGCGGAGCCGTCGGCCGCCGGCTGGCTGGCCGCGCCCGGGCAGCGCTTCATCTGCTGGGTCTGCAGGCCGGCGAGCCGCTCGTTGTCCGGGATCGGCACGAGCTGCGGCGGCGCGGCCGGCAGGTCCATGAACTGGAAGGCGTTGAAGATCGGCTGGATGCGGGCGTAGTGGCCGTTGGCGTCGTAGTTGGCCGCGCCGACGCCGAAGTCGCGGAACCAGCCGACGAGCTCCGGGATGTAGGGGCGGATGAACTCGAGCACCGGCTGGGCCTTCTTGAGCGCGCCCGTGCCGCTCTTGAACGCCGGGCTGGCCACGCGCTGCAGGCCGGGGAGCTTGCGGGTGGCCTCCACGAGGTCGTTGTCAGCGCCGGGGCGGCGGACGAGCGTGCTCAGGTCCGCGATCGTCGGCTTGGCGTCGTGGACCAGCGGGCGCAGCTCGCGCAGGAACGGGGCGAGGTTCTTGGTGGCCGGCTTGGAGGCGGCGACCAGCGGGTCGAGGTCGTCCAGCGTCGAGCGCAGGTTCACGAGCGTCGAGTTGCCGCGCTTGAGCGTGGTGGGCAGCAGCGCCAGCGCCTGGCTGAGCGCGCGGTTCTCCGACGCGATCGCGCCGGTGGTGGCGTTCGCGTTGCCCACCAGCGCGCTCAGGTCGTCGCGGCGGTCGGCGATCGCGGTCACCGTGCGCGAGGAGCTGACGATGAAGTCGGTCAGCGCGCCCTCGTCCGCCGTGGCCTGGTCGACCAGCCGGCGGGCGCTGGAGAGCAGCGGGTTGAAGTACTTGGTGGCCTGCGAGGACTGCTGCCCCTTGCCGTGCAGCGAGGTGGCGAAGCCCTTGATGACGCCGGTCAGGTCCCGGCGGGCCTTCGGCGTCAGCGTGTTGAACAGCTGGTCGATGTCCACCGGCGTGGTGGTCTGCGCCTCGCCGATGGTCGCCTCGTCGCCCAGCTTCGGGTTGGAGTTCGGCCCCGGCGTGATCGACACGTAGCGGTTGGCGATGCCCGACAGCGACGTGAGCCGGATGACCGCCTGCGTGCCCTCGTGCAGCGGCGCGTAGGGCTCGTTCACGCTGATCTTGATCGCCGCCCGGTTGTCCGGCGTCAGCGCGATCGATTTCACGCTGCCCACCGGCTGGCCGCCCACGTC
>JAICUS010000183.1 GCA_025935735.1 Solirubrobacteraceae bacterium
CCAGCGCGGCCAGCCCGAAGCCCTCCTTGACCGACGGGAAGGCGAACGCGTCGGCGGCCCGGAACAGCCGCTCCATCTCGTCCTGGTCGAGCGCGCCCAGGCGCCATACGTGCTCGGTGACGCCCAGCTCGCCCGCCCGCTCGGCGAACCGCGCGAGCTCGTGGCGGTAGTCGAACAGCGTCGTGCCGCCGGCGATCAGCAGCAGCGCGTCCGGCACCTGCTCGCGCAGCCGCGCGAAGCCCTCGAGCAGCGTGATCGAGCCCTTGCGCGGCTCGATGCCGCCGACGGTCAGCACGGTGAAGCGGACGCCGACGCCCGCGGCGCGTCTGGCCCGCTCACGCTCGGCGGCGTCGCGCGGCGGCCGGAAGCGCCGCGGGTCGACGCCGTTGGGCACGAGCCCGGCCGCGACGCCGAAGTCGTCCTGGAGCCTGCGCACCCACGGCTCCGACACGCACAGGAGGTGGTCGGGCGCGAGGATCGAGCGGTCCTGGCACTCGATCAGCGACGGCGACGTGAAGTCGTCGACATGGTGAACAGTCCTGAGAACGTGATCGATCACGTTCTCGTTACGAAGATTGAGCGCAGCATTGGCGGACAGGCAGTCCTGCGAGTGGATGACGTCGTAGCCGCATCGGAGCAGCCGCGGCCGCAGCCCCTCGGTGTACGCCTCGAGCATCGCCTGGATGCGCTCGTCGAACGGCGCGTCGATCGGCGTGTATCGGACCAGGTTCAGCGGCACCCGGGTCGGCCGGTACAGCGTCTCACCCGCGCGCGCGAGCGCGAACAGCTCCACCTCGTGCCCGCGCGCGTTGAGCGCCTCGGCCACCGCCACGGCGTGGACGACCCCGCCGCGCGGCTTCACCGAGTACGTGAGCATCGCGATCCTCATCCGGCCACCGCCTGCGCGGCCAGCCTCGCCGCGGTCGCGTTCGTCGGCGCCACGATCACGCCGGCGTCGCGCAGCGTCTGCTCCTGGCGGGCCGAGTCCTGCGGGTCCGCTCTGGTCCCGCAGACGTGGGCGATCACCGGGCGGTCCGCGGCCAGCCGGGCCAGCGCCGGGGCGAGGCCGCCGGCTGGGTCGGCGTGCGACCCGTGGCCGAGCACGACGTCGAGCAGCACGCAGCCCACGTCGTCGCCGGCCTCGTCGAGCATCCGGGTCCGAACCTCGAGGTCGACCATAGGGTGAGGCCTGCCCTGGGTGTACTCCTCCTCGCCGAGGTCGTAGATCACATGGCCTGCGTCGCCGCCGTCGCCGGCGTTGCCGCCGATCCGGCCCAGTTGCGGGGCGAGCACCGTGACGGCCTCGTGGGCCAGCGAGCCGCCGGAGAACAGCCCGAGCAGCCGGCCCTCCCGGCGCGGAACGTCGCACCCGAACTCCGGCGGCTGCCACTCCGCGGCGGCGTAGGCGCCCGCGTCCAGCGTCGGGTGGATCTCGAACGGCGCGGCCGCGCCGTCCCAGCCCACGAACGCCGCCACCACGCGCTTGCCGGCGACGTCGACCTCGCCCAGGCGCTGCACCGCCTCGTGGGCGGGCGGCTTGGAGACCAGCAGCAGCGTGTCGGTCGCGTCGTCGGCCGCCAGCACCCGCATCCCCTCGCGGAACATGATCCCGCCGACCTCCGCCGACAGGTCGCGCCCGCCGACGCCGACGATCTGCGACACGCCCACGCCCGCGGCGTCGAGCAGCACCGCCGCCTCCTGGGCGCCGGTGCCGGCGGCGGCCACGATCCCCACGGTCCCGGAGCGCACGACGTTGGCGAAGCCGAGCCCGACCTCGCCGAGCATCGCGGTCCCGCAGCCGGGGCCCATGACCAGCAGCCCGCGCGCGGCGCCGCGGCGCTTGAGCTCCACCTCGTCGGCCGCCGACACGTGGTCGGAGAACAGGAAGACGTGCATGCCCGCGGTCAGCGCGCGGTGCGCCTCCAGCACCGCGTACTCGCCGGGCAGCGAGATCAGTGCCAGGTTCGCGCCGGAGCCGAGCAGCGAGCGCGGCGGCTCGGTCACCGCCGCGCCGTCGGCGGAAGCGGCGGGCGCGGCCAGCTCGGCCTCGGCGGCGTCCAGCGCGCCGTCGCCGCCGCCCTGGACGGCGATCACGATGTCGGTGGGCGTCGCGTCGGCGTCGACGCCCAGCGTGGCGAGGTTGGCGGGCGTCCCCATCGCCACCTCGGCCCGGGTCACGCCGTCGTGCGCGCGCACGGTCTGGGCCACCTGCATCAGCCGCACGCTGTCCACGTAGCGGTTGCGGATGACGCGGACGGCCCAGCTCATGCCGGGACACGCTCCGGGACGATCCAGGTGCCGGCCTCGCCGGTGCTCACCGACGTCACCAGGTGCTCGGCGGAGGTGACCAGCGCGCGGCCGCCGGACTCCGACACGAAGCGCTCGGCGGACTCGATCTTCGGGCCCATGCTGCCGGCGGGGAAGTCGCCCTCCTCCAGCCCGCGCCGCGCGTCCTGCATCGTGAGCACCGACAGCTCGCGCTCCCAGCGCGTGCCGTAGTCGAGCGCCACGCGCGGCACGCCCGTGAGCAGCACGAGCACGTCCGCGCCGATGTCCGCGGCCAGCCGGGCCGAGCAGCGGTCCTTGTCGATCACCCCGGCCACGCCGACCACCTCGTGGCCCCGGGCGGCCACCGGGATCCCGCCGCCGCCGCAGGCGATCACCACCGAGCCCTGCTCGAGCAGCGCGCGCACGTGGCGCTCGCCCAGCACCTCCAGCGGATGCGGCGACGGCACCACGCGGCGCCAGCCGCGGCCGGCGTCGGGGGCCACGTCCCAGCCGAGCGTGTCGGCGCGCCGGCGCGCCTCGGTCTCGTCATAGAACGGCCCGACGGGCTTGTCGGGCGCGGCGAACGCCGGGTCCTCGCGGTCCACCATCACCCGCGTGAGCAGCACCGCGATCGGCACCTCGGGGTCCAGCGCGGCGAAGCTCGACTCCAGCAGGTAACCGATCCAGCCCTGGGTCATGGCGATCAGCGCGTCCAGCGGCAGCGGCGCCGCCTCCGCCTCGCCGAGCTTGTTCTGCAGCAGCAGCGCGCCGACGTGCGGGCCGTTGCCGTGCGTCAGCACCACCTCGTGGCCCAGCCCGCGCAGCGCCAGGACCGCCGCGGCGATCTCGCGCACGTTGGCCAGCTGCTCGTCCCACGTCCCCGCCTGGCCCGCCCGGATGAGCGCGTTGCCCCCGACGGCGACGACGATGCGCATGGCCTACGAGGACCTGACCACGAGCCAGATCGCGCGCGCGGGCGTATCGCCCGGGTTCGACCAGGAGTGGGGGAGGTGTGTCCGAAAGTGAATGGAGTCGCCGGGGCCGAGGACGTAGCGCTCGCCGTCGACCGTGAACACGAGCTCGCCCTCCTGGACGATCACGAGCTCCTCGCCCGGATGGTTCATCGGCGTGGGCCCACTGTCGGCGTACGGCTCGGCCACCGCGGTCGCGCCGGCGATCTGGAACGGGCCGTAGCGGCCGGAGATGTTCTTGAGGTCCAGGCCGGCCTTGGACGTGTAGACCTGCGCGCGCTCATCGCCCCGGACCACGTTGACCTCGGGCGTTTCCGGCTCATCCACGAAGTAGGACACGCTGCGCCCGAGCGCCGCCGCGAGCTTCATCAGGCTGGCGATCGTCGGCGTCATGCCGCTCTTCTCGATCTTGTGCACGGCGGCCGGCGAGAGCCCCGCGCGCTGCGCCAGCTGGGCGAGCGACCAGCCGCGGTCGGCCCGCGCGGTGGCCACCTTCGCGCCCAGCGCGGACACCGTGCGCTCGATGTCCGGGGCAAGACCCGGAAATTCGGTTCGCGTCACGTCTCCTATGGTATACGCTTTGTCCACGATCCGATACGGGTCGGAGGCGAGCGAGGAGGGACACGCAGTGGCGAAGTCCGACAGCATCCAGCTTCCCGAGAAGGGCACCGAGCTCTTCGACACCGCCGAGAAGGTCTTCCCGGATGTGAAGGCCGAGCCCGGCGAGAGCGCTTACACGTTCATGCACACCGTGCCCTTCGAGGGCTCGGTCGGGCTGGTGAACCTCCTCACCACCACGCGCGTGCAGCGCAAGGGGTTCAAGACCCATCTCATCCTCTACGGGCCCGGCGTGCTCATGGCGGCCGGCTCGCGCGGCTTCCCGAAGGTGGGCGACGAGGCGTTCCCCGGCCACATGGCGATCAACAGCCAGCTGCGCACGTTCCTGGACGAGGGCGGCACGGTCTACACCTGCCGGTTCGCCTCGGGCGCGCTCTACGGGTTCCCGGAGAACCTGTTCATGGAGGGGGTCAAGCCGTTCCACCCGCTGGACGTGCTCGACGCCGCGCTGACCGCCTGGCGCGACAAGGCGTTCCAGCTGAACACCTGGACCGTCTGAGCCCAGTGCCCGTGCTGGACCGCGAGGCCGCGATCGCCGCCTGGCGCCGCGCCGAGGCGCGCGTCTACCCGTCCGTGATGGTCAACGCCGACCTCTATCAGCAGTACATCGGGGTTGTGAAGGCTGTGGCGGACGAGCTGCGCGACGTGCGCACCGAGGACGACCTGCTGGTCGCCTGGGACGAGCGGCGCGACATCGTGCGGGAGGTCGTCTCGCGGTCCGCGCCGCCGATGCTGGCGCTGATGGACCAGGAGTCGGTCCGCGACGCGGCGTTCTGCCACCGCCACCGCGAGATCACCCGCGAGCAGGGCAAGGTCCTGGCCGCGCAGCGGCTGGAGCAGGCCCGCGTCGCGGGGGCGGAGTGGGTGGTGCTGTTCGAGGACGTCACGCCGTTCGGCTCCCAGCGGCTGGAGATGCACGTGGCCAGCGGCCGGGCGCTGCACGCGGCGTCCGAGCTGCCGCTCGACGCGAGCCGCCCGAAGTTCACCCTGGAGGTCGTGCACCTGGACCCGCGCGACGGCGCCTGGCTGCTCGACAAGCCGCCGGCGATGCCGGAGCAGGCCTTCGACACCCACGAGGAATGGGAGGCGCGCATCGCGCAGGCGCGCGCCCAGTTCGGGAGGAGCTGAGCGTGGCCACGCACCCTCAGAAGATCATCGACGCCCACTGCCACATCGGCGAGATCCCGCCGTGGAAGTTCTATGACCTCGAGCACCCGGTCAAGCCGACGGTCTATGACTACAAGGACACCCAGCAGTTCATGAAGCGCCACATGGACTACTTCAAGGTCGAGCGGGCGCTGGCCATCTCCAATTACGGTGTGCCGGTCCACGAGCTGTCGTTCGACCTCAACGACGTGGTGATGGACGCGGCGACTTCCAGTGACCGGATCCTGGCCGCCATCTGGGTGTCGTTCCTGCCGCGCAACGCCGAGCTGACGCGCAAGGCCCTGAAGCTGGCGGCCGAGACGCGCGTGGTGGCGCTGAAGACGACGTTCCTGTTGGGGGGCAACCCCGACCCGGGCACGTGGGACGAGGAGACGCTGGCGCTGGCCGACGAGTGCTTCGACGTGTGTGAGAAGCACGACCTGATGTTCCACTTCCACACCTCGCCGGGCGGCAACTCCGACATCAACAACTTCATCCCGCTGGTGGAGAAGTACGGCAAGCGCTGCAAGATCTACCTGGTGCACTTCGGCGGCGGCGTGTCGGGTCACATCAAGCTCGTGCCGAAGTTCCTGCAATGGGTCCGTGATGGATACAAGGTGTATACGGACACTTCCTGGGCGGTGGGGTTCGGCGCCCGCTGGCTGCTGACCGAGATCGAGAAGCAGGGCGTCGGCGGCGACCGGGTGTTCTTCGGCTCCGACGAGCCCTGGTCGGACTTCGACAGCGAGTACTGGAAGCTCAACGGGGTCCGCGACATCTCCCAGGAGCTCAAGGACCGGGTGTTCTGGCGCAACTACGAAGAGGCGTTCGGGACGCATGCCTGAGCCGCTCGCGCTCGACGACCGGCGCCTGCTGGTCGAGCTGCAATCGCTCGGCGTGCGGGTGGTCGACGAGACGTCCTCCGACGCGATGCCGGACCGGCGCGGCGGCGCGGGGCCGTCGGACGCGCTGTTCCTGTGGGTCCGCGGGCTGCCGCTGACCGTGCCGGCGCACGCCTCGTTCGTCGACGTCTCCCCGTACACGCTGCGCCGGCGCGGCCGGCGAGCGACCCTGTGGCGGGATTCCTCGCTGATCGGGCCGGTGACGCTGCCGCCGCGGCCGCGCATCTACGACCTGTCGACCGCCGACGGCGTCCCCTACTGGAAGATCGCGCTGCTGCACCTCGACTCGATCGCGTCGACGGTGGTGCAGAAGTGCATCTACTGGGACACGCCGGAGCAGTGCGGGTTCTGCGGGATCGAGCTCACCCGCGGCGAGCAGACGGTGCCGGTCAAGACGCCGGCGATGCTGGCCGAGGTGTGCACGGCGGCGCGCGATCTGGACCACGCGGTGGATGTGACTTTGACCACCGGCTCGCTGAACCGGCGCGACCGCGGCGCGATCTACATCTCCCGCTGCGCGCACGCGATCAAGGAGGCGTGCGGGCTGCCGATCCAGGTCCAGTTCGAGCCGCCCGACGACCTGCGGGTGCTCGAGGAGGTGTCTCGCGCGGGCGTCGACGCCGTGGGCATCCACGCCGAGACGTTCGACCCGCGCGTGCTCGCCCGGGTCGCTCCGGGCAAGGCGCAGTGCGGCATCGAGGGCTACTTCCGCTGCTGGGAGGCGGCGGTCGACGTCTTCGGGCCGGGCAGCGTGACCACCTACGTGCTCCTGGGGATGGGCGAGCGGCGCGAGCTGATCATCGAGGGCTGCCGGCGGGCCATCGCGATGGGCGTCTACCCGTTCGTCGTCCCGCTGCGGCCCGTCCCGGGAACGCTGATGGCCGACGTGCCGCCGCCGGACCCGGACTACGTGGCGGGCGTCTACGCCGAGGTGTCGGCGATGCTGGCCGAGGCCGGCTTCGACCACCTCGACGCCAAGGCCGGCTGCGCCCGCTGCCAGGCCTGCTCGGGCCTGTCGGCCTGGGAGCGACTGCTGCAGAGGGAGGACGGCGAAGGTGTCCACGACCTCCTCGCCGCCGCCCGTCGCTGACGCGCCCCCGGGCCGCCCGGCCGGCGCGCCGCCGCGCGACGTCTCGCCCTGCCGCGTCGCCGCCGGCCGCGACGAGCTCGCCGCGCACTTCGCCGTCCGGCGCGAGGTCTTCGTGGTCCAGCAGGCGCTCTTCGCCGACGACCGCGACGCGCACGACTGCGACGCGGCGACGCTCCACGTGGTCGGGGTCGTCGACGGTTCGATCGTCGGGACCGTGCGCCTCTATCCGCTCTCGGGCGGGCTGTGGAAGGGCGACCGGCTCGCGGTGCTGCCGGGCGCGCGGGTCCACCACCTCGGCGCGCGACTCGTGCGGTTCGCCGTGGCCTCGGCGGGCGCCCGGGGCGGGACGCGGATGGTCGCGCAGGTGCAGATGCCCAACGTGCGGTTCTTCGAGCGGCTCGGCTGGTCGTGCGACGGCGTGCCCGGCCCCTACCGCGCGGTCATCCACCAGCCGATGGCGATCCCGCTAGGCCGGTGAGCGGCACGGCGGCGAGGTCCCAGACGTCGCGCGTCTCGCCGCCGGCGGCCAGGCGCAGCGTCCTTGTCGCGTCGAAGGTCCCGCACGCGGCGGCGTCGAGCCCGCGCTCGGCGAACACGCGGCAGGCGGCGTCCGGCTGCGCCGTCGCCAGCAGGAAGCCGAAGCTGGGGAACGCGAGCAGCCAGCGCTCGAGCGGCGCGCCGTCGGGCCGCGGCAGCGCGGTCACGTCGAGCGTCGCGCCGCAGCCCGCGCCCTCGACCATCTGCAGCAGCGAGCCGGCGACCCCGGGCATCGACACGTCCCGCGCGGCGTGGGCCAGGCCGCGCTCGGCCACCTCCACCAGCGCCTCGCCGTCTTCTCGGAGCTTTGCCGGGTCGCGGTCGTGCAGCGCCGTCCAGAACGGCGCGGTCTCGCTCATCCACCGGCCGTCGGTGGCGAACGCGGCCACCAGCGTGTCGCCCGGCCGCGCCGCGCTCGCCCGCAGCGGCGCCCGCGTGAACCCCGTGCAGGAGGCGGAGAGCGCGGCGTCGTGCCCCAGCGTCAGGTGGCCGCCGACCACCGGCACGCCGAGCTTGTCCGCCGCCCACGCGATCCCGTCGAGCACGGCTTCGGCATGCGCGCGATCCGGGCTGACGACCATGTCCACGAGCCCCAGCGGCCGGCCGCCCATCGCCCGCACGTCGGACACGTTCGTGACCACCGCGGCCGAGCCCGCCCCGAACGGGTCAGCCTTCAGGAACGGCGGCGAGATCGCCTCGCCGCACACCACCAGGAACCCATCCTCGTGGGGGATGAGCGCGGCGTCGTCACCGTCCAGCCGCGCATCGAGCTTCTTCACCAGCGCGAGCTCGCGCTTTCCCAGCAGGCCCGGCGACGACCGCACGGCGGCGGCGAGGGCGTCCAGGTCGGGCATCGGCGGCATTCAAGCAGCGGGGCGCCGGCCGTGAACGTGCTCAGGGAGGTGTCGGCGGTCAACCTCGGGCTGTCGACGTTCGCGGACGCGCTGCGCGACCAGGGCGCGCCGGTCGTCGAGGTCGACTGGCGGCCGCCGGCGGGCGGCGACGCGGCGGCGGTCGCGCTGCTCACGCGGTTGTGGGGGCGCCGCGGCGACGCGGTGGCCGACGCGAACCGGCGGGCGGTCGAGGCGATCGAGGGCTCGGTCCCGCGGGCGGTCACCGTGGCGGCGGCGGGCTCGGTGGTCCCGGGGCTGCGCGAGGGGCTGCTGCTGCACTCCGGCCCGCCGATCGAGTGGCCCCGCGTGTGCGATCCGCAGCGCCGGGCGCTCACGGCCGCGGCGCTGTTCGAGGGCTGGGCCGCCACGCGCGCGGAGGCGGCGGCGCTGCTCGAGCGCGGCGAGATCGCCCTCGAGCCCGGCAACGCGCACGACCACGTGGGCCCGATGACCGGGATCTGCTCGCCGTCGATGCCGGTCTGGGTCGTCGAGGACGGCGCGCACCGCGCGTTCTCGACTCTCAACGAAGGCCCCGGGCGGACTCTGTGGTTCGGCGTGGGCGACGACGAAGCGGTCGACCGGCTGCGCTTCTTCCGCGATGAGCTCGGGCCGCGGCTCGCCGCGCTGCTCGAGCGCCGCGGCCCGGTCGACGTGTTCGACCTCGCGGCCCAGGGGCTGAACATGGGCGACGAGCTGCACATGCGCAGCCAGGCGACGGGCAACCTGCTGCTGCGCGACCTCGCGCCGGCGTTCGCGGCCCTGGGCGGCGAGGCGTCCGCGCGCTTCGTCGCCGGCAACCACCACTTCTTCCTCAACCTCACCATGGCCGCGGCCAAGTGCGCGTCGCTGGCCACCGCGAATTGCACCGGGTCGAGCATCGTCTCGCTGATCTCCCGCAACGGCACCGACGTCGGGTTGCAGCTCGCGGGGATGCCGGGCCGCTGGTTCGTCGCCGAAGCGGCGCCCGTGGCCGACGTGCTGCTGCGCGAGGGGTTCACGGAGGCCGACGCGGCGCGCGACATCGGCGACTCCGCGGTGATCGAGTGCGTCGGCCTGGGCGGGATGGCGCTCGCCGCCGCGCCGGCCGTCGCGGCCTTCTTCGGCGGCGATGCCGCGGCCGCCGCCCGCCGGACCGAGCTGATGGCCCAGATCTGCACCGCCCGCTCCTCCCGCTTCACCATCACCGCGCGCGACTACGCGGGCACGCCCGTCGGGATCGACGCCCGCCTCGTCGTCGAGCTCGAGATCACCCCCCAGATCACCACCGGCGTCCTCCACGCCCACGACGGCACCGGCCAGATCGGCGCGGGCGTCGCCCACCAGCCATCCGAGCCGTTCCGCGCGGCCATCGAGGCCCTGGCCGAATGGCATGACCGCTAGCGCAGCCGCACCGGCCACCCCCGCGCGGTCCCGCGGGGCACAGGCCACCGGCGAGGCGCCGCCCGCCCGGCCGCGCGGGGCACAGG